>RKSL01000189.1 GCA_008633435.1 Candidatus Desulfobulbus rimicarensis
GTTCCAAAGGGGTTTTTACTGAAGACCTTGAAGACCGGCTCTCCAGTCAGGTTATCGATATTGCTGTCCACAGCGCCAAGGATATGCCCTCTATTCTACCTGAGGGTTTTGAGCTGATCGCCTTTACCGACCGGGAAAAGGCGGAAGATGTACTGGTCAGCCATAAACTGGATATTGACATCGAAAACAGTGAAAAAGATCTTATTATCGGCACATCATCAGTTCGGCGCAGGGCATTATTGAAACTTCATTATCCTCATGTGCAGACCGTTGACATTCGCGGCAATCTTCAGACCAGGGTTAAAAAAATGAAAGCCGGCCTCTGTGATGCCATTATGCTTGCCTATGCCGGGGTGCATCGGATGGAAATGGAATCCATGATTGTAAAAACATTTCCAAGGGAACAGTTCATCCCCCCGGTCGGTCAAGGATGCGTGGCCATTGAAGGGCATAAAACTCTTGATAGAGACAAGAAAGAGGCCATCAGGGCCTGTTTAAACAACAGCAGCAGTGAAGCCTGCCTGCTGGCCGAACGTGCTTTTCTCCGCCAGCTTGAGGGCGGCTGTTCCATTCCGGCTTTTGCGCTCGCCACCCTGAAAGGCGCACAACTCTCACTTACCGGAGGGCTTGTCAGCCTTGACGGCAGTACAAATATTTCCATCAGCCGGAACGGCAATAGAGATGATGCAGAAACCCTGGGCAGGGATCTGGGCATCGCGGTTCTACAATCGGGTGGCAGGGAATTACTCATTGAAATCAGGGAGCAACAGCAATAACAGTCGTGCTCCTTTTGTTGCTTCATACGCCTTTCATGGATTGTACCTGTCAATATGGACGAACTACTCAACATACAAAATTTTTCCCTTACCTTCTGCGCTGACCGGGAAATTGGCGGTGATACCCAGGTGCTCAAGGATATCAACCTGAGTATCTGCAAAGGGGAGACCCATGCCCTTGTTGGTGAATCCGGCTCAGGCAAATCGGTTACTGCCATGTCAATCCTTCGCCTTCTTGAAGATGTTGCCAAAGTCCGAACAACCGGGCAAATACTCTTTGACGGCCAGGACATGCTCCAACTGGATACAAAAGCGGTACGAGCCGTTCGGGGCAATGATATTGCCATGATTTTCCAGGAACCAATGACCTCGCTGAACCCGGTCTACACCATTGGCAACCAGCTCATTGAGCCTTTGCTGCTGCACCGGCAGATGGATAAAAACCAGGCATACGACCAGGCAATCCAGCTGCTTGAACGCACCGGAATTAAAGAACCGCGACATCGTATCAACGCCTACCCGCATCAACTCTCAGGGGGGCAACGGCAACGGGTCATGATTGCCATGGCTCTGGCCTGCAGACCATCCCTGCTCATTGCCGATGAGCCCACCACCGCCCTTGATGTGACCATTCAAGCACAGATTCTGGCGTTGATCAAAGATATCCAGCAGGAATTCAACATGGCTGTATTGCTGATCACCCATGACCTGCCCATGGTTAGAAAAGCCGCTGACACGGTCTCCATCATGTACAAAGGAGAAATTGTCGAACAAGACAGCACAGATACCCTTTTTTCCGCCCCGAAAAATGCGTACACCCGCCATCTGCTCAATGCTGTGCCAAAAGCAACACGCACATCCAGGCCCGGTGGAAGGCCACTGGTCACCATGAAAAACATCAACTGTACATTTGTTCTCAAAAGCGGCCGGGACGGTTGGTTTAAACGGAAAAAAACCATTGTTAAAGCTGTAGATAATGTCACTCTTACCATTGCCCAGGGAACCACACTTGGCATTGTTGGTGAATCCGGCTCAGGAAAAAGCACCCTGGCCATGTGCCTGCTCAAGCTCCAGTCTTTTCAAGGGGAGACTGTTTTTCATTATGATGATGAACAGATCATACTCTCTTCCCTGAACAGCAGACAGATGCGCCCCTGGCGGGCAAAACTGCAAATCGTCTTTCAGGATCCTTTTTCCTCACTCTCCCCCCGGCTCAGTGTGGAACAAATTATTGCAGAAGGACTCAAAGTACATAATCTTGCCCACAGTAAAGAACACCTGAAACAACGAGTTCGCGAGGCTCTTGAGAATGTCGAGCTTGACCCGGATATGGGCAGCCGCTTCCCCCATGAATTTTCCGGAGGCCAGCGCCAGCGTATTGCCATTGCCCGAGCCATCATCCTGCGCCCCAGGCTGCTTATTCTTGACGAACCCACATCAGCCCTGGACACCACCATTCAGGCACAGATTATTGAGCTTCTCAACCGACTTCAGAAGCAGTATGGCATGACCTATATTTTTATCACCCATGACCTCAGGGTAATCCGCGCCCTTGCCGACCAGCTTGCTGTCATGCGCCAGGGACAAATTATTGAATCAGGCCAGGCTGATACGATTTTTAATCGGCCCTCGCATCAATACACCAAAGAATTATTCCATGCTGCGTTTAATGCCAGATAATTACCTCTTTACCCCTTTTCTTATCCATGGGTAAAGAAGGGGCAAAACAACATCAGGCTGCCAGTCCTTTGTCATCGCAGTTTCTCAAAACGATCAGCCACGGCCCCGGCGTTTACCAGATGCTGGGGCGCACAGAAGTCCTCTATGTTGGCAAGGCGCGTGATCTGCGCAAACGACTTTCACAATATGCCCATTTTTCAGGTGCTGCCCATTCAAAAACTGCTGTCATGCTCTCCCATGTACTGCGGGTGGAAACCATTCTCACCACCACTGAAAAAGAGGCGCTCATTCTCGAAGCATCGCTCATAAAAAAACACCGGCCCCGCTATAATGTTATCCTTCGGGATGATAAAAATTATCCCCTTATCAAGGTGACTGTTAACGATAAATGGCCACGGATTGTCGTCACCCGCCGTCGCCTTCGGGACGGAAACCGCTATTTCGGCCCATACTCTTCGACGTCAGCCATGCGGGCCTCACTGAAGCTGCTCTACCAGATGTTCCCTTTGCGACGTTGTAAAACCGTACGGGATCGCGGTCGCCCATGTCTCAACCATCAGATGAATCGCTGCCTGGCTCCCTGTGCCGGCCTGGTCACCCCAAAAACTTATCAGGCAATGGTCGATGAGGTGTTGCTCATTCTTGAGGGTAGAAGCAAAGAAGTGCTTGAACGGCTACACCAAAAGATGAAAGAGGCTTCGGCAAATCTTGCTTTTGAACGTGCGGCTTTGTACCGGGATCAGATACGAGGGCTTAAAAAAACCCTTGAACGACAAATAATTATCGCTGACCACCATCTTGATCAGGATGTTTACGGACTTTCCCGGCAAGGCGCATCAGTGGGTATTGCCATTCTCTTTATCCGGGCTGGCATGATTAGTGGAGTGCAGACTTTTTTTATTTCTGACCCTTTAGGAGAAGATGACCGAATTCTTCAGGAGGCCATTATCCAGTACTATTCGGCATCCAGACAACCCCCCCGTGAACTGCTGCTCCCCCTTGTTCCTGAAAATAATGATCTCCTCACGGAACGACTGGCAGAAATTCGGGAGGCTGCAGTGAACCTGCGGGTACCTCAACGAGGAAAAACCATGCAGCTCATGCAGATGGCTGCAGATAATGCGCAGCAGATCTTTTCTGAACAGAGTAAAAAACAAAAATCCTGGGAAGCCCTTGCGACCACCCTGCAAAACAAGCTTCACCTGCGTTTTGTTCCTGAGACAATAGAATGCCTGGATATTTCCAACCTTCAGGGCAAACAGGCCGTGGGTTCTCTGGTCTGTTTCAAACAGGGTGAAAAAGAAAAATCTGCTTTCAGGCATTACCGTATCCGACACAAAGATGAACCCGATGATTATGCCATGATGGATGAAGTCTTACACCGGCGCATCCAGACCGGTCTGACGAAAAAAAATCTACCCGACATGTTCCTGCTTGATGGCGGCAAAGGCCAGTTAAACATTGCCGTTCAGGTTCTTGCTGAGTATGAACTGCTCGATCGTATAGATCTTGTGGCCATTGCCAAAGAAAAACAGGACGAAGGCGAAAAACTCTTTCGCCCAGGCAGAAAAAACCCGGTTTTGCTCCCTGGCCATTCTCCTGCCCTGCTCTATTTGATGCGTATCCGCGATGAATCACATCGATTTGGCATCACCTTTCATCGCCGACTGCGCAATAAACAGACATTGCACTCTCCCCTTGACGATGTCACCGGGATTGGTGAAAAACGAAAAAAACTGCTGCTTACAACCATGGGGAGCTTAAAAGCCACCCTCAAGGCCACTCCTGAAGAACTGGCAACTGTACCAGGAATCGGCAACAAGCTGGCGCACTCTCTCCATAACCAACTGCATAAATCAAAAGAATAAAAAGAATAAACGAATAATCAACGAATGCAACCAGATGAAAAAATGATGGCACGACTCAAACCGGGTTGTATCTGCCAGGGCATAAAACTTATTTCCCTGCTTGAAGCTCTTGAGGATGGTGCAGAGAGTTTTGAGGATGTTGTCAGAATATGCGGCATAGGAAAAGGCGACTGCGGCGGAATACGGTGCAGACAAAAAGTTGAAGAACTGCTGGCCAAACGCGTAGCAGCGAAGAACATTCCCTGAGCCACACCTGCTTTCCAACGCTGCAATATCATTACGCCCGGATGAACGAACTTTTTTTGTTCTTTACTCCATTTTTATTTCCTTTTTATTAGAGGAAACCATAGAATGAAAAGTGACAGAAAAAGGAACGTGTACAAAACATGGTCTAATTACACTTGAGTAATCCAGGATCTCCATGTATCCACGTCCAAAGTGTAACCAGCTCAGTAATCTGTTTTAACCTCTAATAACTATAGAGAATACTGAAGAAAAAGACATTCAGCTCAGCGATGTTTACATGAACACTACTCAGATCAACCTGAAAAATAATATTCGCATTCTCAAGTCTACAGTTAACCGACAGGCACTTTATGGACTTGCCATATCCCTTGCATCAGTAATAATTGCAACACTTGTCAACTGTTATATGCGTGAGGGAAGTATCACAATAGATGGCATCTACACCGTACAAAAATCCCTGCCTGTTCTATGGCTGCTTGACGCGTTGCCTTTTGTTTTTCTCTTTTGGGGGCAATATGTCGGCTCGGTTCTGGCCTATGAAGCCAGTGCCTTAATTATTGACCAGACCGACGAACTGCGTAGTCAAACGGCAACCCTTGAAAAAAAGGTGATGTATGAGGCAACTCACGACAGTCTGACTGAACTTCCTAACAGAATTCTCCTCCATGACCGGCTGGAACAGGCCATCAATATAAGTTTACGCCATAATGGCACTGTCGGCCTGATAATCCTGGATCTTGATCGTTTTAAAGAGGTTAACGATACACTGGGGCATTTTGCCGGAGATAAGGTGCTTAAGCAGGTTGCGCTACGCCTGCGCGGCATTGTCAGGAAAAGTGACACCCTGGCCAGAATGGGAGGTGATGAATTTGCGATTCTTCTCACTGAAATCGAGAATACCAATGCGCTGGATATATTCATCCAGCGTATAAACCAGGCCATGCAGCTCCCTTTTAAACTTGCAGGCATGTCCCTTGATCTTCAAGCCAGCCTCGGCATTGCCATTTGTCCTGACCATGGCAAAGACGTTGATACAATAATTCAAAGGGCTGAAGTGGCAATGTATGCCGCCAAACAACAAAAGATTGGATTTGCCCTTTATTCTCCAGAACTTGACAGATTCAGCCCAAGACGTTTAACCCTGATGGGAGAACTCAGGCAGGCATTGCAGCGCGATGAGATTCTGCTCTACTTTCAACCGCAGATTGATCTGGCAACCGGCACTATACTCCAGGCAGAATCACTCATCCGCTGGCAGCACCCAATTCATGGTCTTCTTGCTCCTGATGAATTTATTGATCTTGCAGAACGTACCGGGTTAATCAAAGAAGTCACCAGCTGGGTGCTCAATGAGAGCATTAATCAGATCCTTCAATGGCAGAAAGAAGATTTTCACATGACCCTTGCTGTGAATATTTCGCCCTCATGCCTCTTAAACACTGACCTTCCCGAAATTATTATTGGCAGCCTTGGTTCGCATAATCTTGGAAAATCGATGTTAACCATCGAGATAACAGAAACTTCCATTATCCAGGACCCACATCTTGCCTATGAAATCCTCAGCCGTTTAAAAAATCTTGGCGCAGATATTTCAATTGACGATTTTGGTACAGGATATTCCTCCCTTGCGATGTTGAGAAGACTACCTGTCAGTGAGATTAAGATCGACAAATCATTTGTCATGGACATGCTCGATAATGAAGACGATGAAATAATAGTCAAGAGTATCATCGAGCTGGGACATAATCTTGGCTTAAGCGTTGTCGCTGAAGGTGTAGAGTCGCTCAAGACAGCCAAACGACTTCAACAAATGCACTGTGACACTCTGCAGGGTTTTTATTTCAGCAAACCTCTCCCGGCAGATCAGTTCAAACAGTGGCATGATCATTCCGCGGCAACACTCTTGTCACAACTACCAGAGTAACAGCACGAAATCCCAACAATAAAAACAATAAAAACAATAAAGATTAACACGCCATTACCAGCTCTGGATACCTGAGAAATTCATTTGACGCTCAATCGTACTCAATGCTAGAATAGAAGTACGAAAGAGTGAAGGGTACCTTGGAAAATTGAATTGTAAAAGTCTCGCAAGATGCCTGAATAATAAGGAGGCTCGGTTATGGAAAGTCTGAAAGGTCATTTTCTCATCTCAACGCCCCAAATGCCAGATCCGCGATTTCAGGAACAGGTAATATATATATGTGCCCATAATGATGAAGGTGCCATGGGACTGGTAATTAATAATCCGAATCAGGATATTTCATTATTTGAAGTCCTCTCAAGTGCTCATTATCCACTGCCCCAACATCCATTACCGCCGGTATACATAGGTGGCCCAGTGGAAATGGAATCCGGGTTTATTCTCTACAGCTCAGATTACCACTCAGATAACGCCCTTCAGGTAACCAGGTCGATCTCGCTTTCCCGTGACCCGCGACTTTTGGAAGATATTGGCAAAGATAAAGGCCCCAGTGACTTTCTTTTTCTGCTCGGCTATGCTGGATGGGCTGCTGGTCAATTGGAACATGAGATGATGGACAATTCCTGGCTTACTCTGCCTGCCGACCTGGATGTATTGTTTCACACCCCAGACAATTGTAAATGGAAAAAAGCTGCATTCAAATATGGTATTGATATATCCATGTTCAGTGATCTTGTCGGCAATGCATAATTTTTGTTTTATACTCTAAACCCCACTATGACCATCTTTAACCTGCCTGTCCGATACTTTACAATATATGAATGAGCACATTCCAAGACTGTCTGATATTTTCAGCTGCACCCGATGCGGGTATTGCTGCCAGGGCGAAACCACAGTTTCTCTTAATGCAGAAGATCAGCAACGTATGATAGCAAAACTTGAACTCTCCAGAGAACAAGTTGCTGAAAAATACTGGCGTATTACCGATAATGTGGTGCAGATGAAAATCGTTGACCATCACTGTATTTTTTACCACAATGATGAGGGCTGTACAGTCCACGAAGGACGCCCATGGCGCTGTGGTCAATGGCCCCTGCACCCGAGCATTCTTGCTGATGAAAATAATTTCTTAACCATTCGGGAATCCTGCCCAGGCATTAACCAGGAAATATCCTATCAACAATTCTGTGCAATCCTGAAACAGTTGCTTGAGCATAACCAGCAATTGCGCTGCTGACACTATGCACTTCAACAAGTTCAAATCCCCCCCTCCCCTGTTCCAGCCCAGCTCGCCATGAAATTTTTCGTCCCTTTTCTGGGTAAGACCAGAGAACGCTATCTTGATCAGGCAATTGTTGATTATACCAAAAGATTACAGCGGTATGTACCTGTAGAGATTAAGGTCATAAAAGAACGGCATGCCAGAAATGATGCAGAAAGCGTTATCATGGCCAGGGAAGCTGAACAACTCCTGAATTTTGCAGAAAAATCATCAATTATTGTAGCTCTTGATCCGGGTGGAACAATGCATGATTCTCCCGGGATTGCCTCGATAATTGCAAGCTGGGAAAACAGAGGCATCCAGACTGTTACCTTTCTCATTGGCGGCTATCTTGGGCTGAATAATACGGTACTTCAACGAGCAGATCTGAAATGGTCACTTTCTGCTCTCACCTTTACCCATGAAATGACCCGTTTTATTCTACTTGAACAACTCTACAGGGCCTGCTCAATTAAATGCGGCCATAATTATCATAAATAGCTGGTCTTTTTGCCATGAAACAAAACATGCAGTTTTCCTGTATTTTCGCTTTTCTGCTGTGTATTTCAGTCCAGAATGGCTTTGCAGCAACCGCCGCACAATCTGAAGGTACTCTGCAAACGCTTATTGCACAGCTTCTGACAAACTCTCCAGCAAAAACTGACAAGGTGTTACAAAATACCTATCAGCTCAATGGTAATACTCCTTACTGGGTAAATGAATCCGGTCCTGGCCAAAAAGCGCACGCTCTTATCTCTGTGCTGTCTTCAGCCGATGAGGACGGGCTGGACCCTCTGCATTACCGGCTGGAATCAATAGAGAAATTGTGGTCAAGCCGGGCAAAAGAAGATCTTGCAACACTTGATCTGAGCCTGACTCTGGCTCTTGGTGCCTATGTTACAGATATGCGGGAAGGCCGCTCGATTAAATGTTTGCTTGACCCTAAACTCTTTGCCGCGGCAAGAGATAAGGAAACAGATATTTCCCAAATCATTGTCCAGGCTCTACAGGCACCTGATCTTGTCAATTATCTGCAACAACAGGCACCACAGCATCATGGCTACCAATCGCTGAAAAAAGCACTTTCCTGGTACCGAAAACTGGCAGCACAGGGTGGTTGGAAAAAAATACCTGCCGGTAAAACAATTAAACCGGAGATGACCGATGAACGCCTTCCCCTCATTACCAGGCGACTCGTTCTTACCCATGATTTACCAGCCGGTTCTGCTGCCGGAAACCAGTACAAGGAAGCTCTGGTTGATGGAGTTAAGCATTTTCAGGCCAGATACAACCTGGACCAAGATGGTGTCATCGGGAAATTAACCCTTCTGCCATGAATACTCCAGTGGAGGATCATATTCGTCGCATCATACTGAACATGGAAAGGTGGCGCTGGCTGCCGCATACCCTTGATGGCCAACGCCTGATGGTCAATATTGCCGGGTTTCGCCTGGCCGGAATCCAGGATGAACAGCGCGAGATAACCATGCGGGTTATTGTGGGCAAGGTCTACCATAAAACCCCGGTTTTCAGCCACACCATGCGCTATCTTGAAATTAACCCATTCTGGAACATTCCTGATTCTATTGCCATTAATGAAATTGTCCCTAAAATGATCCACGATCCCAACTATTTGCAGAAAAAACATATCCGTATATTCAGCGGATGGCAGAATAACGCCCGTGAAATTAATCCGCAATCCATAGACTGGCAAACCATCGGCAGTTCCATAAAAAGATATCGGCTGCGCCAGGATCCAGGGCCTGATAATGCCCTGGGAACCATCAAGTTTATGTTTCCCAACCGCTATAATGTGTATCTGCATGACACCCCGGGTCATAGGCTGTTCAAACGCAATAAACGTTCGTTCAGCCACGGCTGTATCCGAGTCAGTGATCCGCAGGGACTTGCAATGTATCTCCTGGGAAAAGACGGCAAAAACTGGTCACGCCAAAAAATTCAATCCCTGATTGGCACTGGCAAACGGCTGGTCGTGCCATTGCAGCATCCTTTTCCTGTGCATATTCTCTATCGCACCGTCTTTGTCGATCCCAAAGATGGTGCAGTCCATTTCTTTGAAGACATTTACGGCCGTGACGCTCTGCTGGCCGAGGCTTTGTTTACCAATGGACAGCCAGCCCAATGCCGTTATAATTTTCATTAATTTTTTCTTATTTTTCTTATTTTTTCTTATTTTATCTCCTAAAAAAACTCTCTCCTGCAGCAAAACATAACCACAGGAAAGAGCCTTCCCCCTTCGCAAAAAAGGTTTTCTGCAGGTGTTACATTATATCTGCACCTGTTCAAGTGTCACAAATTTCAAGGCATGCGTAGTACATTTTGTCACACAGGCTGGTAACAGGCCGTTGTCAATCCGATCAACACAAAAATCACATTTCACCATTTTATTCTTCACCTGGTTGAGTTGCGGTATGCCCCAGGGACAGGCACCGGCACAGGCCATACAGCCAATACAGGTTTCTTCATCCAACATGACTATACCATCTTCCCGTTTGGTCAGGGCACCGGTGGGACAGATATCTGCACAATAAGGATCATCACATTGATAACAACTTCGAAAGGAAAACTCAGTTTTGGGTACTCCTTTAATGGATTTTAATGGTTTATGGTCGATCTCACATAAAATAGGACCAAAAGGCAGCTTTTTATTTTCCTTGCAATGAATTTCACAGGCATGACAGCCAATGCATCGTTTTGTGTTGAGATAAATCATGTACTTGTTCATAACTCAACCCTCCTCTTTGGATTTCTCGCACTCCGGCGCACAGTGACAAAAGCCTCACAGAGATTTATTCCACCTCCCGCTTTATCCCAGTTGTCAAGCATACCAGGCATTAATTTCTGGTCACTAAAACCAGCATGATAGGCTCTTGACTGCAACGGCACCTGGCGTCCGAATCCATGGACGGTGTACACACATTCCGGATGAATAAAATCAGTTACATGGGCACTGATTCGTTGTTTAAAGCCATCAGCGGCAATAACATCAACAACATCACCATCCTGCACATTGAGTTTTCCGGCTACCCTGGTGTTAATCCAAAGTGAATTTTTCGGCATCAACTCATAGAGCAAAATATTATTAATGGTGTGCCCGTGGGTATGCACAGCTGAACGACCAAAGACCAGACGAAACTGACCTTTAGGTGGCTTAAGCGGACTTTCATAAGGTTTTAACGAGTCCAAACCGGCTTCAGTGAGTTTGGAACTGATAATTTCTATTTTCCCGGAAGGCGTTTTAAACTGGTTGTCAAGCTTTTCACGATCATACATGATCGCTGTGTCTGTTAGCGGGACAAACCCTTTTTCATCAAAATCTTCAATGGTTAACCCGGTAGGTTCAAGTTGCCATTTCCAGAGTTCCTCAATGGTGTTGTAAGGGAAATGCTTGCCAATGCCAACCCGGTCTGCCAACTGTTTAAAAATCTCCCAGCCGGGTTTAGTGTCAAACACCGGTTCTACGGCTTTTTTTCGCACAGCTAATCGGGGCTTAGGCCCTTTTTGCAAACAGATTGGATTATCCCTTTCCAGATAGGTGGATTCAGGCAGGATAACATCGGCATACCAGCCAAATTCACTGTAATGGGTATCAATGGAGACAAGCAGTTCACAGTTGTCAAAGGCCAGTTTCTGTGCCTGCGGATCAGGCATGCAGGTAAAAGGATCATGCCGCATGGCAATCCAGGCTTTGACAGGATACGGATACTGGCTGTGCATGGTGGGAAAGAATAAATGCTGTAAACCAGGCCCCTTGTCAAAATGGGTGTATTTCCAACCTACGCCATCAGCACGTTTAATATCGGGTTTAGGACAGTCAAGGGTGCGAAGCCCTTTGACGTTACAATCTGCCGACCCCTTGGGAATTATCAAACCACCCTTCATCTCGATGTTGCCCATAAGCACATTGAGAATATGCAGGGCTCGGCTGGCATAAAATGAATCTTTATACCGGGTGAGCATCCAGCCAGGATGAAAAATCACCCTGGGCATATCTTCTGCAACTTCATCTATGAAATGCAAAATAGCCTTTTCTTTAACGCCGCACTCTCTCGCTGCCCATGCAGGTGTATACTCTTCAATAAAGGTACTGAGCTGATCAAAATCAGACACATATTTTTCAATAAATTGTTTATCATACAGATCACGTTTAATGATCTCATGGATAAAACTGAGTGCAAGGGCATAATCTGTGCCGGGACGAACCTGAAAAAAACGGCTCGCCTTCAGCCCGGTCATGGTCTGACGAACATCGACATAGGTGAGTTTTCCCCCTTTTTCAAGCATGTCCATGGTCTGGATATTTTCAGCAATACGCAAAGATGCAAACATATTGCGGCCAAACAACACCAGATGTTTACTGTTCGAAATATCGTAGACAAATCCTTTACGGCCAACGCCATTTACTGAAAGACTGGCATGGTGGGCATTGCGCCCGCAGGTACTGTCATGGTTGGTGTAATTGGGGGAACCAAAGGCATGACAGAACGTTTTGTACATGGACTGCCAAGGGCCACCCCGTGAAGAAACAACAACTGATTCGGGGCCATAATCCGCTTTAATCAGGTTCAATCGATCGGCAATGTAGTCATAGGCTTCATCCCAGGTCGCTTTCTTCCAGCGGCCTGCACCACGACCTCCTTCGCGGATGAGCGGTTGCTGAGGGCGTTCGTCA
>RKSL01000190.1 GCA_008633435.1 Candidatus Desulfobulbus rimicarensis
CACGGTATGAAGGCGAAACAACTTCGTGAACTGAGTGGAGAAGATCTTCAGAAGAAGGATAAGGCTTTACGTGAGGATTATTTTAAACTGAAGTTCCAGCATGGGATACGACAATTAGAAAATCCTGCCCGTCTAGCTCAGTTACGTAAAGAAATCGCTCGTGTTCAGACAATTATTTCTGAGCAGGCATAAAAAGGTTTTTAGAAAATTAACACACTGGACCGTAAGAATGAGTGAAAAATCCAGCCCCAAGAAAACGCAGCAGGGTGCAGTCATTAGTAATAGCATGGACAAAGGTATAATAGTCCTTGTTGAGCGTAAAGTACGTCATAAGCTGTACGGTAAATATATTCGCCGTAGAGTGAAATATATGGCCCATGATCCTGCTAATGAATGTAATGTCGGAGACACTGTTTTGATTGAAGAGTGTCGACCCCTTTCAAAGAATAAGCGTTGGCTTGTTCGAACAATAGTCGAACGTGCTGTCTGATTTTCAGCGGCCTGTGATTGAATTGTAAATTAATCAGGTGATATCATGATTCAAACTGAATCTGTACTTAATGTCGCTGACAACTCTGGTGCTAAAAAGGTTCTCTGTATAAGGGTACTTGGTGGTAGCCGTCGTCGTTATGCAAGTATTGGTGATGTTATTGTTGTAACAGTGAAAGAGGCCATACCTCATGCTAAGGTCAAGAAAGGCGATGTTCTTGATGCTGTAGTTGTCCGGACATCTAAAGAAATTAAACGTCCAGAAGATACTACAGTACGCTTTGATGATAACGCGGCTGTGCTCCTTTCAGGTTCTGGCGAACCCATTGGAACACGTATTTTTGGGCCAGTTGCCCGTGAGTTGCGGTCTCTTGGATTTATGAAGATTATATCTCTTGCTCCTGAAGTACTGTAGTAATACAGTCAAGGATCAAAGAGAAACGAGGATAAGAAGATGCGGCAGGGACAAACAAATCTGCGTGAAAATGATCAAGTAGAAGTGATCGCTGGTAAGGATAAAGGTCGAGTTGGTAAGATTCTAAAAATTGATCGGAAAAATAGCCGGGCAGTTGTCGAAAGAATCAACATGATCAAGAAACACCAGAAGCCGGTAGATGCTCAGCAACCTGGTCAGATTATTGAACGTGAAGCTTCTATACATATTTCTAATCTCATGTTTGTCTGCCCTGAATGTGCAAATACTGTTCGTACAGGGAAGAAAATTCTTGAAGACGGAACAAAAGTTCGTTCTTGCAAGAGCTGTGGTGCGACTCTTGAGATCGCAAAGAAGTAACTTATTTGCTACGGAAACGGAGTATTAGAAATGGCTACAATGAAAGAGATTTACAATAATGAGTGCCGGCCACAGCTTGTTAAGGATCTGGGCTATACAAATCCTATGCAGTTACCCCGGATTAACAAGATAGTGCTGAATATGGGGCTTGGAGAAGCTGTACAAAACCCAAAGATAGTTGAAAAGGCAGCCGCCGAGTTAACCTTAATAGCCGGACAGAAAGCTGTAGTTACCAGGGCAAGAAAATCTATAGCTACTTTTAAGTTACGCGAGGGAATGCCCATTGGGGCACGGGTTACACTTCGACGCGATAAGATGTATGATTTTTTGTCAAAGTTAGTCAACATTGCTTTACCCCGCGTTCGTGATTTTCGTGGTATATCTCCACGTGGGTTTGATGGCAATGGTAATTTTTCAATGGGAATAACTGAACACATAATTTTCCCAGAAGTTGACTACGACAAAATAGATAAAATTCGTGGACTTAACATTACCATTGTAACAACTGCAAAAACTGACGATGAAGGTCGTGCATTATTAACAGAACTTGGCATGCCTTTTAAAAAGAAGAAATCTGATAATTAACCTAAGCATTACTATAGCAGGAGGATGCTGTGGCAAAAAAATCACTGATTGCCAAGGCAGGACGGAAACAAAAGTTTAAAGTCCGTTCATATAATCGTTGTCCACTTTGTGGACGGCCTAGAGCATATATCAGGAAATTCGGTTGTTGCAGGCTTTGTTTTCGTAAGCTTGCATCAGAGGGACAGATTACCGGCGTGACCAAGTCAAGCTGGTAGAGAGCTGTACAAAAGGGTCTAAAGACTTTTCTATTACATAGAGGAAATGTTCGATGTCAATGAGTGATCCGCTGGCGGATATGCTGACAAGAATCAGAAATGGAGTTCGAGCCAATTTTGAAACTGTTGAGATGCCGCTATCAAAACTCAAGGTTAATGTTGCCAGAGTATTGAAAGATGAAGGCTATATCTTAGACTATCAGGTACTTGATAAAGGTATACAAGGTACTCTGAAAGTTGATTTAAAATATGGGCCGAATAACGAGAATGTTATTACCGGAATTCGTCGTGTTTCAAAACCCGGTTTGCGTCAATATAATAAGAGTGTACGCATACCTAAGGTTATGAGTGGACTTGGTGTTGCCATACTGTCTACTTCACAGGGCGTCGTTTCTGATCGTGAAGCAAGAATGCGCAACATCGGTGGCGAGCTACTGTGTGAAGTTTGGTAGTTACATCCATACACGAGGAGATAAATTATGTCACGAATTGGTAAAGAACCTATTCCCTTGACAAATGGCGTCAAAGTAGAAATTCAAGCTACTCATATAAAAATAACTGGCTCTAAAGGGACGCTTGAAAGGGATATTCGACCTGAGATCAGTATTGAACAGAAAGATGACAAGCTGATAGTCACTCCGCAAGGTAATTCTAAAAGAATATATGCTTTCTGGGGGATGACAAGAACACTTATCAACAACATGGTTATTGGTGTTGCTGATGGTTTTGAAAAGAAACTTATTGTTGAAGGTGTAGGGTACCGGGTAAAGGTATCTGGATCATCCCTGACTCTCAATGTTGGCTTTTCTAATCCCGTTGATTTTAAGTTGCCTGAAGGTATCAAGGCTGATGTTGATAAAGACAACGTTATCACTGTTGCTGGAATTGATAAGGAACTTGTCGGACAAACTGCAGCCAGGATACGAGATATCCGTAAACCTGAGCCTTATAAGGGAAAGGGGATACGTTATATTGATGAACATCTTGTTCGTAAAGTCGGTAAAGCTGGTGCAGCATAATTATAAGTAACGAGTGGTAACATCATGTCAAAAAAAGATAACAAATTTTGTGCTCGAGCCAAACGTATCAAAAGGATACGTAAAAAAATTACAGGCACACCTGTTTGTCCACGTATGCGTGTATACCGAAGCAATCAGCACATATATGTCCAAATTATCGATGATACAAAGCAAAATACTTTGGTTTCGATTTCAACTCAAGACAAAGAATTTGATAACAATGGACTCAAGGGAAAATGCGAACAAGCTGAACGCGTAGGAGAATTGATTGCTTCACGAGCCCAAGCAGCCGGGATAAAACGAGTAGTTTTTGATAGAGGTGGAAACTTATATCATGGCCGTGTTAAATCTCTCTCTGATGGTGCACGTAAAGGTGGACTTAAGTTTTAACGCAGGAAATTAACAGTTTCAATGATCTGTGTTTGCAGCTTGTTGAATGTATAGATCAGTATTAATTGAAAATCCATGGGAGTGATCTGTGGCAGATTTTAAACGTTCCAAAGACAACAACCAAGATGAGCTGATAGAGAAAATTGTTTTTATCAATCGTGTTGCTAAGGTTGTTAAAGGTGGCCGACGTTTCAGTTTCAGCGCAATAGTAGTCGTTGGTGATGGCAAAGGGAAAGTAGGTTATGGGCTTGGGAAAGCCAACCAAGTTCCCGAAGCTATACGAAAGGGAGTAGAACGTGCACGTAAAGACATGCAACCAGTATCTTTAAGTGATGTTTCTATACCTCATGCTATTGATGGAAAATTTAAGTCTGGCAAGGTAATGTTAAAACCTGCATCAGATGGTACAGGGGTTATTGCAGGTGGTGCAGTGCGTGCAGTCTTAGAAGCAGCCGGTGTGCAAAATATTTTAACAAAATGTTTAGGCTCTAATAATCCTCACAATCTTGTTAAGGCTACAGTGGACGGATTGCGTAGACTTCGTACACCAGATGAGATAGCTAAACTACGTGGCTTGAAAACCGAAGACATAGTTGCGTAACCTGCAACAGATTGTTCTTTGTTGAATTCCCGAACATAAGATTTAGTCTCAAACCTGTTGGTAGAATTATGAGTGATACAGTTACAATAACTCTGGTAAAAAGTGGCATTGGCAGCACCCAAAAAATTCGTGCAACGTTAGTTGGCTTAGGATTAACACGAATGGAGAAGACAATTACCAGAAAAGATACTCCTGAAATCAGAGGAATGATTAATAAGGTTCAGCATCTGGTAAAGGTAGAGGAATAGTCATGTTAAGACTTAATAATCTTGCTCCTTCTGAAGGGGCTCGTAAGGATAAAAAACGTATTGGACGAGGACCTGGTTCTGGGTTTGGAAAAACAGCTGGACGTGGTCATAAAGGTGCGAGATCTCGTTCTGGTTATACTGCTAAACCCGGTTTTGAGGGTGGTCAGATGCCGTTGCATCGTCGTCTTCCCAAGCGTGGTTTTACCAATATATTTAAAAAATCTTATACTATAGTTTCACTTTCAGATCTTTCTCGTTTTGAGGATGGGACGATTGTAGATAAAGCTCAATTGATTGAGTCGGGATTGATTGCTCATACCGATGAGCTTGTTAAGGTTCTTGCAAATGGTGAAATCTCAAAATCCATTACCCTTCAAGTTGATAAGATCAGCCAAGGCGCTAAAGCTAAAATTGAAGCTGCTGGTGGAGTTGTAAAGGAATAAGCTATGAGTGGACTCGCAAGCGCTGCTAATATACCTGAGTTACGCCGTAGAATAATTTTTACGCTGCTCATGTTGTTTGTTTACCGGATGGGTGTGCAGATACCCACTCCAGGTATTAACGGAGAAGCTCTTGCCGCCTTTTTTCAGCAGAACGCAGGCACGCTATTTGGCATGTTTAATATGTTTTCTGGTGGTGCTTTACAGAACTTTTCTATCTTTACCTTAGGTATTATGCCGTATATCTCGGCATCAATTATTATCCAGCTGCTTACTGTGGTGATACCACAGCTTGAGATGCTGAAAAAAGAGGGTGAAGCTGGTCAACGGAAGATTACGCAGTATACACGCTATGGTACTGTAGCTCTCTCAATTATTCAGGGATTCTTTATTGCCTCCGGGCTTGAAGGGATGGCAGGGCCTGATGGAACAGCGTTTGTGATGATTCCCGGAATGCAGTTTAAGCTGATGACTGTACTCACGCTTACTTCAGGTACAGCGTTTATCATGTGGCTTGGCGAGCAGATGACAGTACCATAGCGTGTATACTGCGTAATCTTCCGTTGACCAGCTTCACCCTCTTTTTTC
>RKSL01000191.1 GCA_008633435.1 Candidatus Desulfobulbus rimicarensis
AGAAAAATTATGACACAGTGCATCAAGAGAAATCTCGATATTATTCAAGGATTTAGTCATGACGAATCTGATGGAGCCATTGTTTCCAGCCATGGCGGCTTGATAAAAATAACGCCCAGCCAATAGCCATATAAAGCGTCCCGATGATCATGCCTGGCCGGGTAAAAGTCCGCATGGCAATACCAGATCCCATCATTACCATGACCAGAAGCCATGTTTTCCAGGAATAGACAGCACCACAACATTTGCTTCCAGAGAAATCTTTTATACGATTAAGTGTCTTTTGAGCTGTTTTATCCAACACATATCGAGATTTTAATGTCCCAAGGAGAAGAGCTGCCAGTACAAGCCAGCGGGCATTTCCGGAACCAATCCAGAGAAACCCGCGAAACATGAGCATAACGCCGATAACCGTCCATATACAAGGAGCCAGAAACAGATGTACTGTTGTGTTTACGCGTGGTGTCAAAGACATTTTTTAAACCAAAAGTAGGGCACTTACGAGCTTGCCAGGCCGCAGCGACCGATTTTCATAGCTTTTTCTGGCTGACTATTATGCCCAGCCATGCTGAATTATCAAAAATGCCCGCTACGAAAACATGAGGGGCAGACACTGTAGCGGAACAGACTCAAGGTGGCCTCAAGTGTGATGCGACTTTTAACGATAAATCCAAAAATAGAAGGAGTCAGGTTACAGGATCCCTGGATTATTGAATGAATACACGGTTTACTCTAAACGACAATAAGCCCATCTCCTCTACGGAGATGGGCTTATCCCAAATTCTATGCTAAAAAACAGTTTATTATACTTCTGTTACTGTAATGGCACCTTCAGGACAAACTTCAACACAGGTTTCACAACCAAGGCACTCATCAGGCTCTACTGCTTCAGCCTTGCCGTCAACCATTTCATAAACCTGGGCTGGACATGCGTTAACACATTCCTCATCTCCGGCACACTTGTCTTTATCTATTATAATCTCCCACATGAGCCAACCTCCGTAAATTTTAAAAAAGGAAAAAGAAAAAAGAAAAAATACTCAAAAAATTTTATTGCAAGATGCACACTTAAGGCTGCCTTGAAAAATTAGAATTTTCGTTCGAGGTCAAGGAACAGGAAAATTAAAAAGCGCAGCATATTAGTCATACGTGAGCATTTTTCATTTTCCTGTGACGCAGAGATCGGGCGAAAAGGCAATTTTTCAAGGTGGCCTTAATTCCTCAGTGAACACTTCCTCTACTTAACCAACAGATGTTTGTCAAGCGTAAAAGCTGTAGTAATTCGCCATTAATCAACAACGTAACCCATTTAAAACACACTACAACAGAACCTTTGCATGAGCAGGTTAAAGCGGAATATTTAAAAAAGTCATTGACCAGTTAACCGTGAAAAGAATAAAGTAAAAATTGAGTTACATGGCGGAATAATCCCATGAAAGACCAGAGGAAACAGACAAAGAGTTTCGAATTTTCCAGCATGAACAAACCCAGGCAACACGCCTGAAGGGACAGCCTCATTACCCCTGAAAGATAACAACAACACATTTTCTGTTGTAAATATTAACATTTATGCGCATATACAAGCCACAACACCCCCCTGAACACGGGGAATTAGCCATGATTGAAGGCATCCTTGAAGGTAGCCCGGATGCTGTTGGTGTTGCTGTAATCCGCCTTAACTGCGGTTGCCATAAAATGGCAGCTGTGAATAACCAGGGTGAGCCGGCAAGTAAAATTATCATGTACCGGGATCAGGCAGAATGTATCTGTGACCAGTGCAAACAGGACAATGGTGATTTCATGCGGGTTACAGAACAGTTTATCCATTGGAACACGCCAGTCCCCAAGGACTCTGTAAAAGAAGAAATTGCAGCCAAAGTACTGGGAACAACCGTGCAAACACCCAATTAACCCGCTGTATTTTGAGGCGTTTTTTTTGGCCTGGGTTAAGCTCCCGGTTACTGTAACAACAAAAGTGATGAGCCCGGCCATCATCTACACCGCATCATAAAACAAACACAAACATTCAACTGTTTAAACATTTCCCTGAGGAGGCCCCTGATGGCAGACAAGATTTATCGAGTCAACATAACCGATTTAACAACATCTATAGAGGATGTCCCTGCTGACTGGGCAGGTCTTGGCGGTAGAGGACTTACCTCAACAATAATTGCTGCAGAGGTAGAGCCTGAATGTCATCCTTTAGGGGGCAAGAACAAACTTGTCATTGCCCCGGGCATGCTTTCCGGAACCGTGGCTGCAAACTCGGGCAGAATTTCCATCGGCGGTAAAAGCCCACTTACAGGGACAATTAAAGAGGCAAACGCCGGAGGGACTGCAGCACAGATGCTGGCCAAGCTCGGTTGCAAGGCTATTGTTATAGAAGGCATGCCCAAGGGTGAGGGCTGGTATAATCTGCACATTACAGATGACAGCATTACAATCAACGAGGAATCCGAGCTGATAGGCAAAGGTAACTTTGCTATAGTTGACACTGTGACCTCCCGCATGGATGAAAAACATGGAATTATTTCCATTGGGCCGGCCGGTGAGATGAAAATGCTCTCTGCAAATATTTCCATCAAAGACCCTGACTCCCATGTTCGCTCCTGTGGCCGTGGCGGACTGGGCGCAGTTATGGGCTCAAAACATATAAAATTCATTTCCATTGCTCCCACAGATGCCAAGGTGGAAATTGCCGACCAGGAAGCCTTTACCGCAGCCAACCGGGCATTTACCAAGGCTCTTGTTGATAACCCTATCAGTCAGGCTCTTGGCCAGTACGGCAGCAATGTTCTGGTGAATATTATTAACGAATCCGGAGGGCTGCCCACACGCAACTTTACATCCGGTCAGTTTGACGGGCATGAAAAAATCAGTGGTGAAACCATGTATGACACTATTGTTGAGCGTAAAGGCAAGCCCAAACATAACTGCCATAAGGGCTGTGTGATTCAATGTTCCCAGATTTATAATGACCTTAACGGCAATTACAAAACTTCAGGGTTTGAATATGAATCTATCTGGGCCATGGGCGCGGACTGTTGCGTTGACGATCTTGACCATATTGCCGAAGCCGATCATCTCATGGACGATATTGGGATCGATTCCATTGAGACCTCTGTGGCCATGGGTGTTGCCATGGAAGGCGGAGTGCTTGAATTTGGCGACGGCGCAGAAGTCTGTCGCATTCTTAAAGAAGAGGTCGCCACAGGCAGTGCGCTTGGTCGCATTATCGGTTGCGGTGCAGGCAGTGTAGGCCGCGCCTTTGGGGTAACCCGGGTGCCTGTAGTCAAAAATCAGGCAATTCCGGCCTATGACCCCCGTTCGATCAAGGGCATCGGCATCACCTATGCCACCTCTACCCAGGGAGCAGACCATACCATGGGCTACACCATTGCCACAGAAATTCTAGGGGTTGGCGGCACTGTTGATCCACTCTCAAAAGAGGGCCAGGTTGAACTTTCCCGCAACCTGCAGATAGCTACAGCGGCCATTGATTCCACTGGAATGTGTCTGTTTATCGCCTTTGCAGCTCTTGATGATGAGCACTGCCTGCCTGCATTAATAGACATGCTCAATGCCCGATTTGGTATCAGCCTGACCGCAGACGATGTCACCAGTCTCGGTATGTCTATCCTCAAAACAGAGCACGCCTTTAATGAGGCTGCAGGTTTTACCAATGTTGACGACCGTCTCCCTGAATTTTTCAGTGAAGAGCCTCTGGCACCTCATAATGTTGTCTGGGATTTTACCGGCAAAGAGATTGATACATTCTGGGATTTTTAATGGAAATAACAGTAAAACTGTTTGCCTATTTCCGTGATGGCCGCTTCATTGAAGCGGCCTCAAATGTTTCAGAGGATACAACTCCGCAACAGGTTATTACCTCACTTGATATTGACCTGGACGATGTTGGCGTAATTATGGTCAACCACCGTCACGCTGCACTGGATTACCAGCTCAAACCAGCTGATATTCTGGCTATTTTCCCGAAAATTGGCGGAGGATGATAAAATCAGCCTGAACAATGGTTGTGGCGATATTTTTGCCCGAAATATCACTACATTTTCAAGAGAGCAGCAAAAGCTGATTCAGCATTGCCGTGTCACCGTAATCGGTTGCGGTGGCCTGGGGGGCTATGTCATTGAAGAACTTGCCAGAACAGGCGTTGGCAGCCTTACCCTCTGTGACCCTGATACTTTTTCGGTGACAAATATCAACCGCCAGCTCAACGCAAAGCCTGCCTCTCTTGGCAGAAACAAAGCGCGTGTTGCAGCTAAACGCATAGAATCTTTGGGAACCTCCACAAAGGTCACTGTTTTTCCCAAACGTTTTCAAGAGACAGGCCAAAGTCTTTTTAACAGGACAGAAGTGGTTGTTGACTGCGTTGACACAGGAGCTGACAGGCTTGAACTCGGCAGAATATGCAGCGCGCAAAGCATTCCTCTGGTTCATGGTGCGGTTTCAGGCTGGTATGGCCAGACAGGGGTGCAGATCGGCAAAACTGATCTTATCAACAAGCTGTATAGCCATACCGAACCAGCGAAGAGCAGTACAAATTCGGTCATTGCCTGTACAGTTGCCCTTGTTGCCTCTATTCAGGTCGCAGAAACCTGCAAAATTTTACTGGGAATCCCCTCCCCTCTTAAAAACAACTGCCAACGCTACATCCCACTCATTGCAGAACACAGAGCAGAGCTAGAAGAGATGTTTTTAGACTTCTTCCCTGAGCTGATGCAAGCAGTCAGAGAGACTTGTCATCGTGAAGATGTGCTGCATTGGAAGATATAACTCATC
>RKSL01000192.1 GCA_008633435.1 Candidatus Desulfobulbus rimicarensis
CCTCAACAGGGGGCATTGCTTTTTTGGGTGTTTGAAGCGTTGTATCCTTAGTTACAGGTGAAGGTGCTTGTTGACCAATTTGATATTGGAGTACTTTAAACTTACGAATATCTGTTTTCAGTAATGCCGAAATTTCATCTCCTTGAATATTAGGGGATGAAATAATCTTTTCAAAATTATAGAATAACGTGAGTAGAAGTTTCATCGCATTTACATGCGCATATGCTCCTTCAGCACTAAGATAATTTCCTATTTTTTCTATACCTTGCAGGTAGACCTGGGCGACTTTGTCACCTTCCCACATTTTTTGTAGATTGACGATCTCTTCATCAAGTTCTTCGAGAATATCGTCACTGATCTCCCAGTCAAGGGAAAGGATAATAGATTTTAAGCGGGTTAAAGGAGAATTATCGACACCTGTAAATTCAAATAAATCAACATCTTCAGTATCAAACGATTCATCTGCAAACCGTGTAAGATCTTCTACTTCGTCAATTGATTGGGCCATGTCGTTTTCCGGGGGGCAAAAATGTCAGTTGATCATCAGAAAAAATTACAAAAGTTTTTTCTGTATGGAAACAACCGTAGATGAAATTATCTTTTTTAACGTATCTGGTACATTATAACCTGTTAATGCGCTTGCTTCAAAAGAGGGTACTTTTAGTCTGCTGTTCAAATCTTTTTCAAGAACAGCCGGGGGAAGAATTGGTATTCCCTGATTACGAAGATCAACTTTATTGTACTGGAGTACTAGAGGTATCCTGAAAATTGATTCCTTATATGTTTTCAGGTTTTCATGGAGTTGATTCAGTGAGCGAATATTTTTTTCTCGCATGGCTTCCTGAGCGTCTGCGACAAAGACTATACCATCCACACCTTTAAGAACGAGTTTTCTGGTGGCATTGTATTTTACCTGTCCAGGTACGGTGTATAGTTGAATCTTCAGCTCATAACCTTTGATTTTTCCCATATCAAACGGCAGAAAATCAAAAAACAGGGTTCTGTCGCCATGGGTTTTCAAACTGACCATCTCTGAATGGATCTGCTTGTTAAACCTTCGGTTTATATATTCAAGGTTTGTTGTCTTACCGCCCCGACCAGGACCGTAGTAGACAATTTTTACCTGAACGATTTTTTCTCGTAAATTAATAAAACTCAAAACACTCTCCTGCTGATGCTATCAAAACTGCAGCGTAGTTAAGATGGTTAATGAGTGGAGGGCGTTATTTTTTACCCCAAAGCTCTCTGATCTCGTCGATTGTCTTGACAACATTGAGTCTCAAAAAGCCCAGTGAAATATTTTTACCAAACATGGTGATAAGGAGAAGCTCATCATCGATTTTAGAAAAATGGATGTTGCAGTCTGTGCCTTTGTGGAAGAGCAGGGAAAACTCCTGTTCGCCGACAAGCTTGGCCATGGCATCTACTGTTGCAAAGTTTCCAGCTGCAAGAGCAGCAAAAGAATAGACATCATACTTTGAAGTGCCATTATCTTTGGCAGTGATGATATTTCCTGCCATATCGATGATAATGACACAATCAGTGCCTATATCGATAAGATTTTTAGATAAAATTTCATCGATTCTTTCAAGCTGTTCCTGGCTGACGACACCGTAATTCATCAGGTTACCTCATAAACGTTGATATAGTTCCTGGCCTGCTTATGCAGCCAGTGAGTTTCAATTACAATAAATTATACGTCATAAAAAAATATATATGAAGCTGTTTTTAATCATTTTAGTTATTTTTTACTCTTTTTTTTGTTCCTGAATGGATACAAGTTCAAATTTTTCAACATCAACCAGTCCCTTATCGGTTATTTTAAGTCGGGGAATAACGGGAAGAGCCAGGAAACTCAGCAACATAAATGGATTTTTTACGCAGGTTTCTATCTTACCCAGTTTTCTATGAAGTCTATGCAATGAATGACACACCACATCAGCAGATTCTGTTGACATGAGTCCGGCAACAGGTAACGGTAAAGATGCATGGATTTTGCTGTCTCCTGAAACCACAAGTCCTCCTTGCAGAGCAGAAATCTCTTTGATCGCAAGCATCATGGCCTTATCACTGCTGCCAACGACCACAAGGTTGTGCGAATCATGTGCGACCGTTGAGGCAATAGCACCGTTTTTTATGCCAAGCCCCTGGACGAATCCAATACCAATCTGCTGACTCCCCTGATGACGTTCAATAACTGCTATTTTAAGAATATCACGTTCAGGATCAGAGACAAGTAAACCATTTTTGATTTTTGGTTCAAGCAGAAGATGCTCAGTTACAAGCTGGCCTTCTGTGCAGCCAATGACACGAATCTTTCCTTCAGTTGCCGGTAAGGTCAGATCCAGGGTTTCGGGGATGATTTTCACTGAGGACTGAATTTCCGGGCTGACCTCTTTCAAAGAAATTTCGGGTATTTTTGTGTGTATTGATCCCTCGGAAGCACGTTCTTTTCCTGCTATGAAAACATTGCTCACTGTGAACGAACAAAGATCTTCAAGCACAACAAGGTTTGCTTTTGCTCCCGGGATGATTGCTCCATTCTTTGTCAAACCAAAATGTTTGGCTACATTGAGAGTCACCATCTGTATGGCGGTAATCGGATCGGCTCCCATGGAAACTGCTCTACGGAGAATATGATCAAGGTGGCCATGTTCCACTAAATCATCAGCATGCCGGTCGTCGGTGACTAAAAGGCAATGTCGGGCCGCTTCTGATCGGAGTATTGGAAGGAGTTCTTCGAGGTTGTGAGCAGTTGATCCCTCTCTAATGAAGATTGCCATACCAGCGCGTATTTTCTCCATAGCCTCTGATAATTCTGTGCATTCATGATCAGAGCTGATTCCTGCTGCCACATAAGCCTGTAATCCTTTACCGGTGAGCCCAGGTGCATGACCATCTAGTAAACGGTTGCTGTTTATAGCAAGCAGGGTTTTTTGAAGAACCTCTGGGAGTGCTTCGACAATACCGGGAAAGTTCATCATTTCGGCAAGTCCGATAACCCGGGGGTGGCTCAATATTTCTTCGATTGCAGCAGCGGAAAGGTTTGCTCCGTTTGTTTCCATGTGGGTGGCAGGAACACAGGACGGAGCCATGGCATAAATTTCCAACGGAGAATTCTGGTCGAGCATAAAGTGAATACCTGGAATGCCGGATACATTGGCGATTTCATGCGGGTCACAGATCACCGTGGTTGTTCCGTGTGGTATGACAGCTGCCGCAAACTGCTGCGGAGTAAGCATGGAACTTTCAATATGAATATGGCCTTCGATAAAACCGGGCGACAGGTATTTCCCCTCTAAATCAGTTTCAATCCTGCCGGCATAATTATCCCCAATCCCGGCTATGTGGCCATCAATAATTGCTACATTGCCAGGTACAATATCCCTGGTATACACATGAATTATTTTGGTGTTTTTAAGCACAAGGTCAGCAGGTATTCTGCCGGCGGCACAATCAATTAATCGTGTATATGTTTTGTCATCCATGAGGTGGTTTCCTGTGGTGAAAATGTTTTCTGAGGGTGGATATATGAGACCTTAGAGAAAATTTGGCTTAAACACTGAAACACTGCGGCCCTGTCCATCAGGGATGAACAGGGCCGGAAGAAAGACGAAAAAACTGAAGTGGGTGGAACGTTTTTTTAATAACGTATTATTATTTATTGATTTTTCTGAGTTTATTAAGGGTGCCGAGATAAATTTTTTCCGAAATATCATCAACAATAACCTTTAGAGCTTCATCTTCGGTATCTGCAGATTCGTTAATTGCGCTTACATCTTCTGTCCATACGTCACGGGGGACTTCCCATATAATATCGTTACTCTTGAGGTCTTTAAGGACATAACGAAGAATAAGCTGTACCTTCGTTCCTGTTGAGCGGGCATTACCATCCCATGCTACACTGGGCAGATCAATATAAGTAATTTCTCCGGCAAGAATAAGGTCTGCATTGTTCTTCTCTTTAGTTATGCGAATGGCTGGAGACTTCTGGAACCAGGACGACAGGGATTGATACATGAGAGAATCAATGCCTAATTTGTCTGTTCGATTCTTCCAGTTTGGCATATATACGCTTTTTTCCGGGCCATCATAGATGTTAGGGAAATAGTAACCACAGCCGCCAAGCATGAAAATGAGGCAAAAGATGGCCAGTATTTTGAGGGAAATTTTGCTCACAGTTTGCTCCTATCCATATTTTTACAAATATATTGCATAATCAAACAACAATATTAACAAGTTTGCGTTTTACCACAATGATTTTTTTCGGCTTTTTATCCCCAAGGAATTTGTTAACACGTTCATCGGCAAGTGCCAGCTCTTGTAACTGATCATCTGAAATATCCAGCTGTACCTGCAGGCGATTTCGAACTTTGCCATTAACCTGAATAACAATGGTCAGTTCTTCTTCCTGAATGGCTGAAGGATTACACTCAGGCCATCTGGCAGTACTGATATTTTCTGCATGTCCGGTTTGTTCCCATAGTTCTTCACAAAAATGGGGGGTCATGGGAAAGAGCAACAGCAGCACTGTTTGTAAAGCCTCTTTGAGCACAGCATTGTCAAGGCTGTCTTGATGATTGATGGCACTACTTATATCATTGACCAGCTCCATCACCGCAGAAATAGCCGTGTTAAAATGAAAATTTGTTTCAATACTTCCGGTAACCCGTTGTATTGTCTGGTGGATTTTACGATAGAGTTGCCTGTTGTTGCTATCAAGACGGGCCATTTCCACTGTGTCATTGCCGGAAAAACACGCTGTATTGGCAAGGATCAGGCGATAAACTCTGTTTAAAAATCTGGATGCGCCTTCCACCCCCTGAGCATTCCATTCCAAGTCCCTTTCAGGAGGGGCTGCAAACAGTGAAAAAAGTCTCACTGTGTCAGCACCATATTGGGTGATCAAATCATTGGGATCAACAACATTTCCTTTCGATTTTGACATCTTGGAGCCGTCTTTGATGACCATTCCCTGGGTAAGCAGGTTGCTGAAGGGCTCATCTACTGTAAGCAACCCAAGGTCACGTAACAGCTTCGTAAAAAAGCGGGCATACAGAAGATGCAAAATAGCATGTTCCACTCCTCCGATGTATTGATCAACAGAGAGCCAGTATTCAGCTGCAGTTTTATCCAGAGGGGCATCTGTTTTACGAGGACTGGTGAAGCGGATAAAATACCATGATGATTCAACAAAGGTATCCATAGTATCTGTTTCACGTTGCGCCGGTTTACCACATTTTGGGCATGTGGTTTTATAAAAAGACTCCTGTTGATGCAGGGGTGCATTGTTGCCATCAGCAGCATCGGTACCGGGCAAAGTTACCGGGAGCTGTTCCTGAGGGACACCGACAGTACCACAGTCGTCACAGTGGATGACTGGTATTGGAGCACCCCAATATCTCTGCCTGGAAATGCCCCAGTCACGCAGCCGATAGGTGACATGCGGTTTACCAAAGCCCATTTTTTCAGCATGATGTATAATTGCCTTCTTGGCTGCTGTTGATTCCATCCCAGAAAAATCACCTGACTCAGCGAGAACGCCATTATCTTCCCAGGCTGCTTCCATGTCATCGGCTGACAGCAGCAAGTCGTTGGGCTGAACAACAGGGCGTATGGGCAGCATGTATTTTTTGGCAAAATCAAAATCACGCTGATCATGGGCCGGCACAGCCATAACAGCACCTGTGCCATACTCCATAAGAACAAAGTTGGCCACATAGACAGGCACACGTTCGCCATTAAAGGGGTTTATGCAATATTTACCAGTGAATGCGCCTTTTTTGTCAAGCTCATCATCAAGTGTATTCCGCTGCTTTTCAATTTTTGTTTGCCGGATAAAATCTCGGACTTCCTGCTCCTGAGGTGTGCCATTAATTAATTCGTCAACCAGGGGGTGTTCAACCGCAAGAGACATGAACGTCACGCCAAATATTGTATCTGGGCGTGTGGTGAAAATCTTGATTTTTTTGTCACTGTTTTCGATTTGGAAATCACAGGCAAGTCCCTGACTTTTTCCTATCCAGTTCCGCTGCATGGTTCGTACTTTTTCAGGCCAGCCTGTAAGTTTATCCAGCCCATCAAGAAGCTCATCTGCATAATCAGTAATTTTAAGAAACCAGCCATACATGGTTTTGGGTAAAACCTGCTGATCGCAACGCCAGCAGCAGCCGTCAATTACTTGTTCTCGAGCAAGCACGGTTGCGCAGTCATCACACCAGTTAACAGTGGTTTCCTTGCGATAAACCAGCCCTTTTTCAAGGAGTTTGATAAATAGTAATTGTTCCCAACGGTAATACTCTGGCCTGCAGGTCGCAATTTCCCTGTCCCAGTCATAACTAAGCCCCATGGCTTTAAGCTGTTTACGCATGTAGGCAATATTGTCATAGGTCCAGTCAGCAGGATGAATACCCCGTTTCAGGGCAGCATTTTCTGCCGGCAAACCAAAGGCATCCCATCCCATGGGGTGAAGAACATTAAATCCCTGCATTCTTTTGTAACGGGCTATAACATCACCAATGGAATAGTTGCGTACATGCCCCATATGAATACGTCCTGAGGGGTAAGGGAACATTTCCAGAACATAATATTTCTTTTTCTCAGTATCAGCCGAGACTTTATTGGTTTGCTCATGCTGCCAACGTTGTTGCCATTTGGTCTCAATGGTTTTGAAATCGTAGCGATTGGGAAGATTGGTATTCATGTTCTTTATCTCTATTCTTTGTCAAAAAGATATTTTTTTACTGGTTGTCACGGGGAGGTTCTTGTGAAGAGTAACTTACAAACGTAGTAATATCAGCAAGGAAACTCAATTTTATCGTTCCAATAGGGCCATTTCGCTGTTTGCCAATAATAATTTCGGCAAGCCCCCGTTCAGGATTATCTTCTGCTTTATTATATACTTCGTCTCTGTAGATAAACACAATAACATCGGCATCCTGCTCAATGGCTCCTGACTCCCGCAAATCAGAGAGCTGAGGGCGTTTATTTGGCCTTGTTTCAACTGTTCGATTGAGCTGGGAAAGGGCAATGACCGGTACATCAAGTTCTTTGGCCATGGCCTTGAGTGAGCGTGATATATCACTGATTTCCTGAGTACGGTTGTCAATACCTGGTTTTCCCTGCATGAGTTGCAGATAATCGACAACAACGAGGCCAATATTATGCTCAGACTTGAGTCGCCGTGCTTTTGCCCGCATTTCCAATACAGAAACTCCGGCAGAATCATCTATAAAAATAGGGGATTCACTCAAATAGCCAGTTGCCCTGGTAAGGTTTGGCCAGTCAGATTCTCTAAGTCGACCGGTACGGATTCTCTGGGAATCAATGCGCCCCATGGAGCAGAGCATTCTTAAGGCAAGTTGTTCCATGGACATTTCCAGACTGAACACTGCAACCGGGATCTTGTCAGACGCTGCAACATGCTGAACAATGTTCATGGCAAGAGCAGTCTTACCCATGGAGGGACGTCCTGCTAAAATGATAAGATCTGAGGGCTGCAGGCCTGCGGTCATTCTATCAAGCTCAGCATAACCTGTGGCAATGCCTGTAATATGTTCTTTACGATCAGAGAGTCTGGTTATACGATCAAAGGCCTTCGGAACAATTTTTGACATTGGCTCAAAGCCCTGTTTTTTCCGTTCCTGGGCGATTTCAAAAATTGTTTTTTCAGCTTTATCCACCAGTGTTTCAATATCATCCTGAGCATCATAACAGCGTGCAGCGACTTCAGAACTTGTCTGAATGAGACGGCGAAGAATTGATTTTTCGCGAATAATATGCGCATGATGTACCAGGGTTCCGGTAAACGGGATCACGTCAGCGAGCGAGGCCAGATAGGCGGTACCGCCTATCCTTTCCAGCTTATTCTGATTGCTCAGAAGGTTATTTACAGTTATCAGGTCGTGGGGTTCCCTCTTTTCAAACAAAGAAACCATTGCCTCAAAAATTACTTTATGGCTGTCACGGTAAAAATCTTCTGCAGCCAGGATTTCAACAATTTTAATGAGCGATTGATCCTGAATAAGAATCGTGCCGAGGACAGCCTGTTCAGCCTCTACGTTTTGAGGGGGAATCATTCTTGAGTTGGACATCACTGGGGGGGCTGAAGGCTGGTTGGACATAATGTACGATACTCAGTAGGAGGTTAAGAACCAGTAGAGTATAACTCAAACGTCGAGCCGTGAAGCAGGGGCAGATAAAACGATTGCGGATCTGTCTGTCAGAAGACAGGTACAGATCCGCAGGCAAGAACAGAGAAAAACAGATACAGTCTTATTCGCTCTCTTCACTGCTCTCTGGCACAACCTTAACGGTGACGGCAGTGGTCATTTGGTAACCAACTTTTACAGGAACCTGGGTCTCGCCTATAGACTTAATTGCATCGGGAAGCAAAATGGCTTTGCGGTCAACAACAACGCCAAGTTCTGCGAGTTGTTCTGCAATATCTGCAGTGTTTACAGAGCCAAAAAGTCGCTCTTCTTCGCCGACTTTGCGAGCAATGGTGACGACTTTGTTCTCGAGTTGGGCAGAAAGAGATTCAGCTGTGTTTTTCTCAGTTTCAAGGCGTTTAGCAATGGCCTGTTGTTCTTTCTGAAGTCGAGCAAGGTTTGCCTTGTTGACTAGTGTTGCAAATTTCTTTGGAATAAGAAAGTTGCGAGCATACCCGGGTTTAACGTTGACGATTTCGCCTTCCTGACCCAAAGTATCAATTGTTTTGTTCAGTATGATTTCCATTATCCTTTCCTCACCTGTAAAGAAACACACGTTTTACAGTGCGTTGTTTATCTGTTCATTCCGGTGTAATTTTCTAAAATTACACCATGTATCTGCAAGTCCTATTATACAGAGCATTAAAAGAGCATAGCTCTGAACTATCAGTATTCCATATATCAGGTATCGCAACAAGCCTGGTACATTCCATTTGTCCAGAAAAAAAATAAATAACGAAAGCCCCTGGAACAAATATATAATTGAGGAAATTATACCCAGGCAAAAACCTGCATTTTGTATATTTCCAGTCCCGGTCAGTGCGAGTATCACCGCAATTATCGGCAACCAGACCAGTTTGTCCGGGAGTTGCCATAAGCTGTATTTCGGCCATGACGGAATTTCTGGTTTCAGCCGTATGGCCATTCGATTACCAATGACCATGTTGAGCCATACTGTAAACAGTAAGGAACCAGCAAGCATTCCTGGAAGAATTCTAGGCATAATCTGTCTGATCTTGCCTATCAGCTGTTCCAGCCCATAGATAACATCGGGTGGTAATTCTGCATTTTGCCGGTAAATTTCAAGGATACCGGCAAAAGCCTTATCTAATGATGCAAGTAAACTTACATAAGGGTTTACCCCGGAAATCGTCCCGGTGATAACCCAGAAAAGGAGCCAGCTAACCGCCAGGACAACAACCCCCTTACCGCCAGCTAAAGCTGGAGATTCCTGGGCTGTAATACTTCGATATAAACTATAGCCAACGGGCACCAGCGTTATTCCAAAAACAAAAAAAGGCATTTGTTTCAGTAAAAGCGCTCCACCGGCAGCAATAAACAAACCATTGCGGATTTGAATAATTGCCTGTCTGTTACTGTCTGAAAATATCAGTAGCAGGAATATGGGTACTGCCAACAGCATATTCATCCAGCCAAATATGGACGGTAGAGCCACGGGAAGAAAAAATGCAGCTGTTATCAGCAGCACAGGTAAGGCTAAAAATGAGCTGTTGTGCTGTTGGCCGTCCACAGGGCAGGAAATGCTGTTTCTGTTCCGGGTTTAGTACTGGGTTGTTCCCGTATAAGGGATCAGAGCAAGGTGGCGGGCACGTTTAATTGCCTCTGTCACCTGACGCTGATGACTTGCGCAGGTACCGTAAATGCGTTTTGGGATTATTTTGCCACGCTCAGTCACAAAGTTCCGCAAAACTTTTACATCTTTATAGTCAAGAACCAGCTCTTTATCGGCGCAAAAACGACAGACTTTACGACGTGAAAATATTTTTTTCCGTGGTGCCATGATAAATCCTTATATATAAAAAAAGAAAAAAGTATAAAAAGTATTTCAGATTTTCTGTTTACTTGTCTGACGTAGCAGCCTTGGAATCTTTGGCTTCAGTTGTTTCAGAAGATTCCTCAGCCTCAGCAGCTGCTTCTTCTTCAGCAGCAGCTTTTGCTGCAATCTCTTCTTTAGCCGCTGTTATCCCGCTGTCATCAATGGAGTCTGCAAGCTTTACTGTCAGGTAACGGAGAAGACGGTCGTCAATCCGGAAAATACGCTCAAGTTCTTTGATAATAGAACCAGGTGCAGCATAGTTCATATATACATAGTAGCCTTGAGTCTCTTTTTTGATTTCATAGGCCAGGGTTTTAATACCCCACTCATCAATATCGACAATGCTGCCGCCGGCATCGGTAACAATGGCATTGGTGCGATCAATGATCTCTTTGAACTGTTCTTCGCCCAGATTAGGGCGCAGGATGTACGTGGTTTCGTAATGACGCATGATTCCTCCTCTTGGTCATAAAGGCCCTCGCTTCAATCGGTAGTTGAGAGCGAGAAGGTTATTTTAATGAATTTCTTATTTAACAGTCTCTGGCTTGCAGTGTCAATACAAAATATTGAGAATTTGGTTGAGTGTTTTCGTATCAAGCATTATTGGTACCCTTTTTTTCAGCACATTTGATTTCTTCCCATTGCTCGCGTAATTCTTTTTCAGAGGTAACCTCTGCTGTGCCAAAAACATGTGGATGTCTGCGAATCATTTTTTCAATGATTCCTTTCCAGGTCTGTTCAGCTTCAAAATCACCCTGTTCTTCGTAGAGTAGAGTTAACAGGGTCAGTATAAAATATACATCTCCAATCTCTTCACAGACATGTTGGGGGGCATCACTCTCTATGGCCTCTGCAAGCTCACGGGTTTCTTCAAGAAGGTATTTTTTCAAGCTTATTGGAGTCTGCCGTATATCCCAGGGACAGCCGTTTTCCCCCCGGAGTTTGTGAACGATTTGTTGAAGATGTTCAGCGCCGTGAATGCGAGTATCATT
>RKSL01000034.1 GCA_008633435.1 Candidatus Desulfobulbus rimicarensis
CTAACCTGAATAAATGAAGTGACCGGAATAAGAAACAAACCGCCAAAACCACCTGCAATGGTCAGTAAGAGCAGAAGCAGTCCAAACTGATGATAACTGCTACCAACCAGAAAACCAGCACCTGCAAGGCTTAATCCCATGCCTGCGGCGCCGGGCATGAGAATATGTGTCCACCGCTCATGACTGGTAATTTTTGAGGCAATAAGTGAGCCAGCGCAGACTCCAACCATGAGAGAAACCGACAACAACGAGGTTGCAGAACTGCTTAAACCCAGTTGCTGCAGGCCAAGAGTGTTAATAACAAGCACTGCCAACAGGCTAATAAAATAAAAAAAGCTGTCACAGCCCACAGCCAGCAGCAGTAAAGGATCTCTTTTCAAGAGAACCAGATCACGCAGCGAATGGAGCGGCCCTGCCCATGGAAAAGGCGTCGCAGAGGTGCCACTGGCAGGCCGCGAAAATACACCAAACGAGGCAACTACTCCTAAAGCGGCGATCAACACAACAGTTACCGCAATCAAAACCCTGCCAAAAGGAATCCGGGTTGCGAACCAGTGTTGATCCAGCCCAAACCCGGCCAGTGCCATACCCAGCAGAATACCTATTGTGGTCACCAGTTTCAGCAAAGCATTTGCACGTGTTACATACGCACGTGGATATAACTCAGGAATCGAGCCGTTAAGAGCCGGACCAAACAGAGTCGACTGCAACCCCATGAGAAAAACCATGGACAATACACAGTTCCAATTCATGCTCCAAATACCGTAGGCACCAATGAGCATGGCAGCAAGCTCAAGAAACTTTACCCCAATGACCACCTGTTTTTTTGCAAACCGATCTGCAAGCCATCCACCCCAGGCTGAAAACAGGATAAAGGGCAGGGAAAACAACTCTGTAGCATACCCCTGGATATGATTCAGGCCAAGCCCGACTGCCAGCAACAGCACAGCCTGCTTAAAAAAGTTATCATTAAAAACGCCTAGAAAATAGGTCATGGCCATGGCAATAAACCGTTTTCTGGCCCATAATATCTGCTCTTGTTCTTTTGCTTTCATCGAGTGTTCCCGGTTACAACGATAACATGGAGACATTGATCTGTTCTTGTAACAGACACCATCCATACCCATGCATTACAATGTTTGTGCCACTTATCGAAAATAAAAATACATGCATAAAGTGCTGAATAATCTTTACGGATAAAAATGATTTTCCAAAGAAAAATATCCTACTACCATCTGAAATCACAAGGTATTTTAAAAAAAATCATAACACATTATCTGAAGAAACCAGGCCGGGCAAGAGCGGCAATGTTTGCAAATGCATGATCGACCTGATCCACAAAACTTCCAGTTGGCATAAAACGAACACATCGTGTACATTTATCCACATGGATAATCAACTTCCCGACCTGCAACGTCAGCATCTGCAAAATATACAGCTCGCCATCGCCAGTAACCCATTTTCTGCTGAGCGTACTCTGGCTGATAGTGCAATCACAGGTCTGGCTCCTGAGACTCCTGCTGACACCATGCTTGCAGCCCTGATTGAGAACATTGAAAAAACAGGCAGAGAGTTCCGCAAACGTAACCCGACAAATGTACGCTCTGAAGAGGGAAAACTGCTCAACAGCCTGTTTCTTTTTCTTCTGTTTCACCGCTACATTGACCAGCTTGACCGCCATATCAGGGCACAGGAGAAAAGTGAAAAACCTCTCCCCCTGGCCTTTGCCAGGGAAATGATCAACGATTTCAATACATTTGGTTATACAGCTCAACAGAGTGCGCACCATATTGCGATCTTTTTTCAAATGCGGCGTGCCTTTTACTTTATCAAGACCACCTTGCCCGGCAATTGCCCCAGCATGACCAAACTTCGCTGCAGGCTCTGGAACACGGTATTCACCCACGATACCGAACGCTATGTGCAGCTGCTCTGGAACAGAATGGAGGATTTTTCCACCATACTCACCGGCTCAACAGGAACGGGCAAAGGTGTTGCAGCCGCCGCGGTCGGCAGATCAGGCTACATCCCCTTTGACCTCAAGACAGAGACCTTTACAGAGAGTTTTACCAGGGCTTTTCTGGCCATTAATCTTTCCCAGATACCTGAACAGCTCATTGAATCTGAACTGTTTGGCCATACCCGGGGAGCGTTTACCGGCGCTGTCCGGGATCACGATGGGATTTTTTCCCGATCCAGCCGGTACGGGTCTGTGTTTCTTGATGAAATTGGCGAGTTGTCTCTGTATATCCAGGTGAAATTGTTGAAAATTCTTCAGGAAAGGACGTTTACAGCTGTGGGCGGTGAAAAAACACGAAAATTTTCCGGCAGAGTTATTGCTGCCACTAATCGTGATATTATCAGGCAGAGACAACAGGGAAAATTCAGGGATGATTTTTACTACAGGCTCTGCTCAGACACCATTACCATCCCCTCTTTACAGCTTCGGATCAAAGAAAACCCGGAAGAGCTGACTCTTCTTACCCGACATCTGCTCAAACGAATCATCGGTCAACACAACGCCTCCCTGCTGCAACAGGTGCTGGAGGCACTGGATAAATCTTTGCCCCAGAATTATAACTGGCCAGGAAATGTCAGAGAGCTGGAACAGGCCATCCGCCAGATATTGCTCTGTAACAGCTATCAGGCCGAGCAGCCCACGCCCCTTAACGACCAGCTGTTCCAGGCTGTTGCAGGAAAAAACATGACCATGGCCGGACTAAGCCGCTGGTACTGCAGCCGACTCTATGACCAATACGGCACATACCAGCAAGTGGCAGCCATCACCGGACTTGACAGGAGAACAGTAAAAAAATACCTGGCAAAAGCATAAACCGCCACTGTTCCAGACAATCTCCAATCACGCCTGTTCGCAGAATTTCAAGGCTTCTGCAGCAATACGCATATGTTCTTTTTCCGCCTGGGCAATGGCCAGAAAAGGCTCTTCAATATCGGTTTCTGAAAACCTGTGCGCCATGGCACGGTATAAATCATAGGCCGCAAACTCAATGCTCAACGCCATTTCAACGATATCCACACAGGGATCACCGGAAAATTCTCCAAGCCGGTCAAGTAGTGCTGCAACCGGTTGCCCTCCCTCAACGACATCGCCAGACAAGCCGGCATAGAGTTCAGCAAATTCCTGAGGATCCTCCTGGCCTTTACTCCAAAACGAATAGAGCAGACGGGCATGCCCCTCCTCTGCCCGAGCCAGCAACTCCATAGGTCGGGAAAAAGCTGCTTCGGGGTGGCGCTCAAGAACAGTTGTGTAGAATGTCCAGGCACCGCGTTCAAGATTCATCCCGGCAAGAAGTAATTCATCAAGAGATGCATCTACTGCACCTGCATCAACAGCATGAAAAGCAGGCATATCCGGCACTGTACGATGATTCCAGTTTACAATGCCACCGAGCAGGTTATACACGGTCTCAGCACAATGGGGATTGTCGATAAAAAAAAGAGCCGCAGCCTGCGACCGCTTACCGGAACGTCAGTAAAAGATTACATCCCGGTCACAGGGAAGTTCTGCCATTCGGGCTGAGAGTTCGGCAAGGGGAATCAAATGGGCTCCGGAAATATGCCCCTGGACATATTCTTTCTGCTGGCGCACATCGACCAGTACATACTCTTTTTCATGGTGCTCCTGCATATACCCGCGCAACTCATCTGCTGTAAGGTTGGTGTATGTCTGCATAATGACTCCTCCTTCCTGATTATCATAGTTCCGTTACGTATACGTTTTCCCAGATTAATCTCGCCTGATCCATACCAGGAGGCTATCAGCAATTATACAAAATTAACCAAAGAAAACACAAATCCCCCCGGGGTACACATGAAAGCTACAGGAGTAAACAGCTCGATTTCCCAAAAAGTACGCTGGTGCCTGTCCAGAAATGAGCAATTTCGTTCAAAATCAGGTAAGCGCAGGCATATACCTGATATCGGAGTCTACGCTTATATCTCCGAGCAGGATTTTTTGAGCATGACGCAAAGTTTGGGCGAAAGGGCCATTTCTGGACAGGCACACGCTAAATATTAAGAAGAAACTTGGCAACACCGAAGAACAGGGATATTCCCAGGACATCAATGGTGCTGGTGATGAACGGCCCTGTGGCAATGGCTGCATCAATATTAAAGCGTTTAAGCAGCATAGGGACGATAGTCCCCACGGTTGCAGCCATGAGCATTACAGCAAAGACAGAAATACCAACAACCAACCCAAGATAAGCAGGATTGCTGTATTGGAAAAAGGCCAGCAAGCCAAGAAGCATACCAAAGGCCATACCAAGAACAACCCCAACCAATGACTCCTTGCCGATTATCTGAAAAAAATGATGCATGTTAATCCTGCCAGTGGCAAGACCACGGACAACAATAGTGGACGACTGGGTGGCAATATTGCCGCCCATGCCGGCAATGATCGGCATAAAGGAGGCCAGTGCCAGCACTTTTTGCAATTCTGGCTGAAAGCTGTTGACTATAAACATGGCCGTGACCCCGCCAATCCAGGAGGCAAATAACCAGGGCGCGCGCAGCAAAATCTTCTGATGCAGCGGTTTAAGCAGAATTTCATTATCCTTGCCAGCACCTGCCATCTGCAGGAAATCTTCTGTTGCCTCCTCCCGGATAACATCAATAACGTCATCAACAGTAACAATCCCGACCAAGTTAAAGGTCGCATCCACAACCGGTAGAGCCAGCAGATTATATTGGGAAACAATATGGGCAACTTCTTCCTGGTCTGTATCAGTGGTCACTGAAATAACATTAGTATTCATTATGTTTTTCAGCTGCCTGTGCATTGGATGCATCAGCAGTTCACGCAGGGAAAGTACACCGGTAAGCTGCCCCTCACCATGGGTAATATAGAGATAGAAGACCATCTCTTTTTCCTCACTGCGTTTTTGAACCTTTTGGATAGCCTCTTCAACAGTCAGGTCTTCATCAAGGTACATGAAATCCGGCGACATGATGCCACCGGCTGTTTCCGGGTCATATTTCAGCAGTTCCTCAACTTCATTGCGGTCTTCTGCCTCCATATGGGTACGGATTTCTACGGCAATATCATTGGGAAGCGCTTCCAGAAGGTCAGCAGCATCATCAGAGGCCATGGTGGTGACCACATCGGCCATATAGGCTGGTGGCAGATCTTCAACCAGCTCTACCATGATGGACTCGTCAAGCTCGCTTAAAAAATCCGCAGTCAGATCGGTTTTGGCAATAATTTCAAAAATTGCTTTCTGATCGCCAATGGGAAGAGAACGAAACACCCAGGCAAGATCTGCCGGATGGGTTTTGCAAATAAGCTTTCGAAGATTCTCGGTTGCTCCCCTGCGAAGAAGGCGGCGCAACGTATCAAGAAGAACCTTACCCTCAAAGCCAATCATTTCACGTTTTGGCGTCTTTTTCATGGACTCACCTTGAAGGTAATGACTAACCGTGCGGCAGAAGTTAACAATTCTTATGCCTTACCCGCAAACTCAATACTTTCCCCGGAACAGCAGGCAACCAAGTTTGTTCATGTCTCCCTGCAGGTAACAGTTTACAGCAGACATGCGTTACTTACAAAAATTTTATATATTACCGGACAATCAGTCGAGAAGTCAAACAGAAATATAGGCCAAAAACAAACCCACTGACCAGATAACCAGCAATCGACCACTGACTGTTAAACTTGTGTGAACGTGAAATCAACCAAAGAGTGTACTTTTTTGGGCAAGATAGCAAAGAAAAAAGCCAGCTGCCATGGCAAAAATACCCATAATGCGGAGAGCATCCGGACGCATCTCATTGATTTGCTGCAACCACCGTTTCATGCCCTCAGGGGAGGCAACATAAGGAAGCCCTTCCAGAATTAAGACGAGACCAACAAGAGTAATTAAAGTTTTCATAAAATCAAAATACCAAATGCAGCTCAAGGTTGCAATCAGCAGACAAACATATTGACAATAAGGACTGAAAAAATGTAAAATTATAAATTCTTAGCGGAGGTCAGAGGTAACCATTCTACTTCCATATTTCCGGGTCAATGACACTTCCGGATCAATTTTTTATTTTGATGTACATCCCATGACTGAAATTTCTTCTTCAAAATATAGCGAAGCCGGTGTGGATATTGACAAAGGCAATGCGTTTATCTCTCGAATTAAAGGGCTGGTCACAGACACGCATACTCGTGGCGTCATTAACGATATTGGCGGTTTTTCTGGCCTTTTTGCCATTGGTAATGCCGGATACAAAGACCCTGTACTCATCGCCTCAACAGATGGCGTAGGAACAAAACTCACTGTAGCCAAACTGTGCAACCGCCATGATACCATTGGCATAGATCTGGTGGCAATGTGTGTCAATGATGTCATTGTCAGTGGTGCAAAGCCTCTGTTCTTTCTTGATTACTTTGCTTCATCTTCACTTGATCTTGACCAGGCCACAGCAGTGGTCAAAGGTATCGCTGACGGCTGCAAGATTTCAAAATGCTCTCTTATTGGCGGAGAAACCGCTGAGATGCCAGGGCTTTACCAGCCGGGCGATTATGATCTGGCAGGCTTTGTGGTTGGTATTGGCGAACGAAACGCAATTATTGACGGTAGCGACATCAGGGTGGGAAACAAAATTATCGGTCTTGCCTCATCCGGGCTTCACTCAAACGGGTATTCACTGGTACGCAAAGTGTTTTTTAACGACCTGGGTTTACAGGTAAACGATCATGTACAAGATCTGGGCTGTACAGTTGGTGAGGAATTACTCAAACCAACACGGATCTACGTGGAAAGTGTTTTGACTGTGCTGCGAAACTATACAATAAACGGGCTGATTCATAATACTGGCGGTGGTTTTTTCGATAATATTCCCCGTATCCTTCCTGAGGGATGCAAAGCTGTACTGCAAAAGGATAGCTGGGAAAAGCCTCCTGTTTTTGATTTCCTGCGATGGCAAGGTGATATTCCTGAACCTGAAATGTACCGCACTTTTAACATGGGTATAGGTATGATGGCTCTTGTTAATGACGACCAGCTTGAAGATGTTATGCAGCAATTCGCCGCACTTGGCGAAAAAGCCTATCTTATTGGCGAGGTTCAGGCTGCTGACTCTGCTGCCAACAAATCAGTTATCATAGAGGGCTTGGACTGATCCCCTGCCCGGCTCCACCCTGAATAGCCACCTGTTTATTCGTTGCACAACATATGATATGACATAAAAAAAACCGTTAGCAGGAAAACCCTGCTAACGGTTTTTTTATGTTCAGGTGAAGTCGGATCGGTTTCCCGTGCGACGCTGCTCAGGCAACCCCGCAATCCGCCTTACCGCCCTTGAGTTTATACAGGCCATGGGACAGGGCTGACAACACAACTTCAATGTTTTCCCGGGCAGCACGCTCACTTCCGGGCAGATTAATAATAAGTGTCTCGCCCCGTATCCCGGCAAGCCCTCTTGACCAGATAGCCTGCGGAGTTTTGGCAAGACTGGCCTGGCGCATAGCCTCGCCAATACCTGGAATTTCGAGCTCAATGATATTTCGGGTTGCCTCGGGTGTGCGGTCAGATGGTGAAACTCCAGTACCACCGGTGGTGATGATTAAATCAATTTCTTGATCATCAACCCAGGAAATCAAGGTCGTTTCGATCAATGCCTGCTGATCAGGAATAACCTCGTATGCCACCACAGTAAACCCCTGATCTGCAAGCATCTGTTTGAGCACCAGCCCGGAAGTGTCTTCTCGTTCACCACGGGATCCCTTATCACTGAGGGTAAGCACTCCGCATGTGTAATCAACCGATTCGTCCATCAGCTTCCAGCGTGTTCAGCAATAATTTTTTCTGCAATATGTGCCGGAACTTCCTCATAATGGGAAAAAGCCACCGTAAACGTGCCACGTCCACCGGTCATAGAGGTTAAGTCTGGAGCATAAAGTTGAATTTCTGATTGGGGGACATGGGCCTTGACCAGTTCATGCTTACCCGCTGTATCCATGCCCAACACCTTGCCACGCCTGGAATTGAGGTCTCCCATAACATCACCGACATGATCTTTATCAACGATGATTTCCATTTCCATGATGGGTTCAAGCAAAATAGGATTTGCTTCCTGTACCCCTTTTTTAAAAGCCAGTGACCCGGCAATTTTAAACGCCATTTCAGAAGAATCAACATTGTGAAACGATCCGTCAATAAGAGTAACCTTCAAGTCAACAAAGGGATAACCGGCAATCACGCCCTTTTCCATGGCCTCAATTATACCTTTTTCCACAGCAGGTCTATATTGTTGCGGGATAACTCCACCCACAATTTTATCAACAAATTCAAAATGTTCACCAGGTGGTAGAGGCTCAAGCTCAACCGTACAATCTCCATACTGGCCACGGCCACCTGATTGCTTTTTATGTTTACCCTGAACAGTGGTTTTGCCCTTCAGCGTTTCACGATACGGGATTTTTGGCACTGCCAGGTCCATTTCCACCGAGAATTTCCGCTTAATTTTTTCCTTCACAGCCTCAAGATGTACCTGTCCCACACCGGAAATAAGCACTTCATGGGTCTGCTCTTCACGGGTGAGGCGCAGGGTGAGATCTTCATCCAGCAGCCTGGTCAGGGCAGAAAATAATTTTTCCTCATCCTTGACAGCACTCACAGCATACGAAATTACAGAGGGCATGGGTTCAAGAGTATCAAAGAGGATCGGAGCATTCTGGTCACAAAGCGTGTCGCCGGTTGTGGTTTCCTTGAGTTTGGCAACTGCGACGATCATTCCGGGGACAGCCTTATCGATGGATTTTTGCTCCTTGCCTTCCATGATGAACAACTGACCAAAACGTTCACTTGTCTCTTTGGAAGCATTATAAAAACTATCCCCGGAAAGGGTGCCTGAAAACACCCTGAAGATTGTCAACCGACCGGCAAATGGATCTGCCATTGTTTTAAACACCTGGGCTGAAAACGGCGCATCAGTAACACCTGCGCGCTCAATCAGGTCTCCAGAGGCAGGATCGGTTCCCATAACCGGTGCGCATTGATCTGGTGCCGGAAGAAGCTCGGTAATTCCATCAAGAATAACGGAACTCCCTGCATTATTTAGCGATGCGCAGGAGAAAACAGGGGCAATTTTCCCCTCTCTGACCCCTGCAGCAAGCCCTGCTTTAAGATCATGATCAGTTAACTCACCTTCTTCCAGAAACTTTTCAATCAGATCATCGTCAGTTTCAGCCACATATTCCATCATGGTTTCACGGAGTTCCGCGGAAATTCCTGCAAGATCATCAGGAATTTCTGTACTTTCACACTGCCCGTTCTCTGTAAACATCAATGCCTGATTGCCGACAATATCGACAACACCTTTAAAATTCGCTTCAGCACCAATAGGCAGGTAAAGAACCACCGGGTTCAGATCAAATGCTTCTTTAATTTCTTCAACCGTTTTTTGAAAATTTGCCCGTTCACGATCCATCTTGGTAATACAGATCAGACAAGGCATCTTCCTGTTCTGAACAAAATCGACAAAGCGTTCTGTCTGGTTACGAACGCCGAGTACAGCTCCAATGGTAAGCAGGGCACTATCGGCCACCTGAGCTGCAAATTTAGCTTCATTGACAAAATTATCATCACCCGGCGTATCAATCAGAAAAACTTCTTTCTTGTTCCAGCTCAAATGGTTAAACGCAGCGCTTATGGAAACCTGACGCTTTGTTTCTTCCCCTTCAAAATCCATTGAGGACGTGCCATCATCCACCTTACCGAGTCGCTTAACTGAGCCTGCGGTAAAGAGCAGGGCCTCAGCAAGAGTGGTCTTGCCACTGTTACCGTGCCCAAGGATGACTGTGTTTCTAATCTGATTAACGTCGTACATGAATACCTCCGGTGACCGGGTGTTGAGATTAATCTGACGACATTTTCGGCCCATTTCCCGGAAGGAAAACCGCAGAGAAAAGAGAAGAAAAGAGCTTTCTCTTTTGGCCGGAGAATGGTAACCATCCGTTTCATACAAAGGGCACGTTACTTTTGCGCTCGATGTATAATTCGTTTCGGCTGTCTCCGCATAGACGGCTGCAGCCGTGCCGGTTTAAAACTCGAATATTTATATATTCCTATTATCCTTGCGAAGTCAAGCAATAACCTGACAATTCAGATATCACTTTCAGGCAGAATGTATGGGGCAAAAAGCGAGTAGTTCTACAGGAAAAATTGCACGCTCGGCAAGTGCCGTCAGCACAGCAGTGATGTGCAGCCGGGTTCTTGGACTGGTAAGGGAACAGGTTTTTGCCGGTCTCTTTGGTGCAGGCACGGCCTATGATGCCTTTGTAGTGGCGTTCCGAATACCCAACCTGTTAAGGGATCTCTTTGGTGAAGGGGCTTTATCAGCCGCCTTTGTCACGGTTTTTTCAGATTACGATACCAACAAAGGCACCCGGGCAACCTGGCAGCTGGCCTCAAACGTGCTCGTTTTTATTGCCATCCTGCTTAGCCTGATAACTCTTCTCGGCATAAGCCTTGCCCCTGCCATTGTTCAGCTGCTGGCACCGGATTTTTCACAGATAGCCGGTAAAAGCGAACTCACCGGCCTGATGACCAGGATCATGTTTCCCTTTCTCCTTTTTGTGGCACTGTCAGCTGTTGTCATGGGCATGCTCAACACCCGTGGCAAATTCTTTGTGCCAGCCATGTCATCAAGTTTTTTTAACCTTGGTTCCATTATCGGTGGCACTTCGCTGGCTCTGGTGCTGCCTAAATTTGGACAACCAGCCATTGTCGGCATGGCCTGGGGAACCTTGATTGGAGGATTTCTCCAGCTGGCCATTCAGTTGCCGACACTGAAAAGACTTGGCTTTATTTTTAAACCGCAACTCAACCTGCGTGATCCAGGGCTTCGGAAAATTCTCAGGCTCATGGTGCCTGCAACCATCGGCCTCTCAGCCACACAGATCAATATTTTCGTCAACACCAACTTTGCATCCAGCTGCATGGAAGGCTCTGTTTCGTGGCTCAACTATGCCTTTCGCATGGTGCAGCTCCCCATCGGTGTTTTTGGCGTGGCTCTGTCCATTGCAGCCATGCCGGTACTGGCAAAACAGGCGGCCCGAAAAGACTATACCGGGCTGCGCCAGACATTTTCTTCATCACTTGTTATGGTCTTCAGCCTGGCCATTCCAGCAACCGTAGGGCTGATTCTACTTGCCCAGCCTATTATCCGGCTCATTTTCGAACATGGTGCCTTTGACAGCACCGACACCCTGCACACAGCCCAGGCACTTACCTGTTATGCCTTTGGCCTGTTTGCCTACTCAGCAGTAAAAATCATGGTTCCGGTCTTTTATGCTCTTGATGATACAAAATACCCGGTCATAGGATCTTTTCTGGCTGTAGCTGCAAATATTGTCATGATTAACCTGACTATTGACTCCTTTTCTTTCAGAGCCATAGCCCTTTCCACCTCGTGCGCGATGGCTATCAATTTTCTTTTTCTGGGTTATGTCCTCTACAAAAAACTCACCGGATTTTCCCTGCTCTATCTAGGCAGAGGACTCCTTAAAATACTCACAGCAAGCCTGGTTATGGCCGCAGGTTTACTCTGGATGAAAAACAGACTCAACCCGTTACTGAGCGCAGCAATCCCTTTACAGCTTCTTGGCGTCTTTCTTGTCGTCAGCGGTTCAGCACTCCTCTATATTGCGGTGTTGCACCTCCTCAAACTTCCTGAATTCAGAGCCATCACCGGGAAAATTCAACAACGGTTTTCTCGTCACTGAGTTATTTTCCGTGTCATGCACAGAGGTATTCAATCCGTCAAACTGACAGTAAACGCGGTGAACTACACAGGAAAAGAGAAACCTGTAAGGTTATACAGGTTAATCCGGAAAAATCTGCACAATGAACCCAATCGCCTATGCATATTGGCAATTACGATCTCCCTTCTCCCTGGTTTTCAAGAGGATTACCTCCGCCCCGTTGCACCCTTCCCAGCTCTTGAGTTATGTCCTTTAGCCTTGGCTCCGGAACGTTGCCCCTGACGATGGTCTTTTTTGGGTTTTTTAAACTTTCCGGGACGTTGTGGCCGTCTATCAAGACGTGTTACCGGAACAGCATGGACAGGGGTAAACCCATCAATAATTTTGCGATCCAGATTTTGATTTAACAGGTATTCAATGCCAGTGAGCTGTTTACATTCATCAGCGCAGACCAGAGAAATAGCCTCACCCTCCAGCCCGGCTCTTCCGGTACGGCCAATGCGGTGGATATAATCCTCTGGTACATCGGGCAAATCAAAATTAATCACCTGGGGCAGTTGGTCAATATCAATTCCTCTTGCGGCAATGTCAGTGGCCACTAAGATACGGATTTCATCTTCTTTAAAGGCTTTTAATGCTTTTGTTCTGGCATTCTGACTTTTGTTTCCATGAATAGCCACAGCTGAAATTTTCTTCTTTTCAAGATAGCGGGTAAGGCGGTTGGCACCATGTTTTGTTCTGCTGAAAACCAGAACTTTTTTCCAATTATTTTCCTGAATCAAATTAACCAGCAGCGCAGATTTCTGTTTTTTATCAACCGGACAAATCCATTGAGTAACCGCTTTCACCGTAGTGTTACGGGGAGTAACAGAAATTTCAAGTGGGTTGTGAACCAATTTTTTAGCAAGAGTCCGAATTTCCTCTGAAAATGTGGCAGAAAACATCAATGTTTGCCGTTTAGGGGGCAGAAATGCAAGAATTTTACGAATATCATGGATAAATCCCATATCAAGCATTCTGTCTGCTTCATCAAGAACCAACACCTCCAACTGATTAAAGCGGATAGCTTTCTGGTTGTGGAGATCAATCAGTCGCCCTGGTGTTGCCACCAAAATATCAACGCCTTTACGTAATTTCATCATCTGCGGGTTAATCTTAACGCCACCAAAGACAACTGTAGAAGTCAGGGGTAGATGTTTACCGTAGTCGACAATACTCTCCTGAATCTGCGCTGCAAGTTCACGGGTAGGGGTAACGATCAATGCTCGAGCCTGATTGGCTTTCGCCCGATTTCCTTTTGAGAGACGTTCAAGAATTGGCAAAACAAACCCTGCTGTTTTACCAGTACCTGTCTGCGCCGCAGCCATCACATCTTTTCCCTCCAGCACAGCAGGGATTCCTTGAGCCTGGATGGGAGTGGGGGTTTTGTAGCCTTTTTCTTCAATGGCCTGCAATATTTTGTCAGAAAGGCCAAGAGTGTTAAATTCTATATTTTTTTCCATAATGGATTGTTATCATACGCTGATGCGTTTTCTTTTGTAGCCGCAAGCGGCCAGTTTGTTCAAGACGTTCACCATGATCGCCTCACCTTGCAAGTGTACTGTTTTGGTAACCGTTTACCAGTGCCCCTGATTCGTTCACGCAGGACGACGAGCTCTAACAGCGAAGCGTTGTCACCGCCTATGCGAGGAGACCTGATCGGACGAAGCAGGGGGGGAACGGTTACCTGTTTTGTACATATCCCGACGTCCACCTGCCTCCACTTATTTCGTAAAATCAACAGAAAGTCTTTCCTCTTGCAGATCAGCGTTTCCAGACTTTGCACTTTTCCCGTATGTTTCACAAAGATCTTTGCGAGAAATGGTTCAGTGATAAACACTGGAAAATACATAATTGAAAACAAGAGAACCAAAAACAAAAAATAAAACAAAAAAAGCTCCTGGGGCATCAATAACTCAATGGCCACCAGAAGCTTTATTGAACTGTAAGCACTATCCTGAATTTTACACCCTAAAAAACACAATCATTTTCACAGGAACAAATACGACACGAATTCAGCCAGATGGGGAAGAAGAAAATCAGGATTGATCAATGACGATTCGGCATTCCGGATACTGGAATATCTTTGCCCCCTGCGTGTTTCCTAGTTCTAATAATCGCTCATAGTTGCAGAATCAAACCACTCAGGTTACGAGTTTCCAGCTTTAAAAAATTTTAAGTTTAATATTAGTCTATATTTAGTCTACCTTATTATTAGATCCACCACCTCTACAGCAAGACCAACAGATTTATCAAGCCTATCAGAAAACCGAGTAATCCGCCAAAAATGTTAATATATTTGAACTGTTCCTCCATAATTGACAGCAACAGCCCCTCCAGGCGAAGAAGATCAAGGGAATCGACTTTAGCAGTGACTATTTCCCGGATATTGAGTGAATCCACAAGACCGGGAACTTCTTTAAGCAGCATCTGGTTGGCTGTTAAAACAATATAATTGGTTATGCCCGATCGTACCTTTACAGGCATGAGATTTTGCAAAACCCCAATGGGTCGAGCAGCAATCTGGTCAACCATGGAGTTGACCATTGTATCGAGCATGGCTGCAACAGTGTTTCCCCTTAACATGGTCAGCAGTTCATGGGTAAAGGTGGCGCGCAAATCCTCGCCTGTGTTCTCTGGAAAGACGGCTCTGGCAAGTTCAGCAAGCGATTTCCTGCCCTGATCAACGCCTGCCTCGCAATGCTTACGAATAGTTGAAGATAGCGAGTGCAACACCTCTTCTGAGTTAAGGACAGTCAGCATTCCCTGGGCAGAACTTCTGCAAAATGCGTGCAGATGATCCTGACCAAAACGATAAAGAAGATCTGCAACTGTTGTCGCAAAAAATGCTTTCACCTGTCCGGAAAGCATACCGGCAACACGATCACGTCCCCCCTCCCCCTGGAGCCAGGTGTTAAAATCGTCTTCCTTATCGACAAGATAGGTTCGGATCGTCTCATCCAGGGTATCCATATCAACAAATCCCCTGGCCATTGCCCCCATGGGGCCGAGCGTATCCAGAAAATTATCTACCCCGTTTTTTATGGCATGAACAATTTTATCCCGCACTGCTGGTTCTGCAAGCAGCACCGTTATCTGCTCCAAAACCTGCGGTGCCTGTGATTCAATGGTTCCTGCAATAACCTCGAGTAACTCATCCGGGAGATAATCAGCCAGGGTTTTCCCCTGTACAGCAGCACGGGCAAGACTTTGCTCTATAAAAACGGCAAGCTTATCAACAGCTTGTGGCCCGGTGAATATATGCTGCAAAAGCTGATCAACCTTTTTATATACAGCTTCTCGATCCTGCAAAGAGAACAGCGATTCAAGATCTCTTTTACCGAATTCGTTCAGTTGCTCCTCCAGCACAGCCGCTGCTGTCTCAGCAAAACGCTGTGAACGGATGAATTGCTGCACCCCCTGACGCATCTGGTATTTGAGCGTCTTTATTCCAACTTTAACATAAACTCGAAACCGTTTCGGCACCACCGCACTGATCGGCCCCAGATCCTTTGCGAGCAGTTCTCTGACCCGTTTGTCGACGAGTAGATGGAGATGATCCTGAAAACGTTCTTCAGAAAGAGCTGCACCAATATCCGTTGAAGTCAGCAGGTGTTCACCTACCATTTCCCCCATATTCTCGGCAAGTTCATGGCGTTTTGACGGGATAACTCCCGGGGTCATTGGAACCCTGATACCTAATACATACCAGGGCTTCAGAGGCCTGAATAACATCCTGATCGCAACTTTATTGGTCAAATATCCAATAAATGCACCCAGAAGAGGTGGGGCAGCATAATGTAAAAAAACTGTTTGCATGGTTTGGTAGGTTAAAAAAAGAATAATGAAGACAAAATGTAAAAGTAAAAATACAAAAGATCAAAAAAACTGTACCAGTTCCTGTGGGGTCTTTACCAGGCTGGCTGCACCGTTGCGCTTAAGCTCATCAGCAGGACGAAACCCCCATAATGCTCCCACAGCAAACATTCCTGCCTGTACCGCAGTTTGCATATCTGTTGCTGTGTCACCAAGATACAGGATTTCACAGGGGGAAAGGCCAAACAAATCGGCTAATTCCAGCGCAGCGGTTGCGTCAGGCTTGGGCGGTATATGCGGTCGAGCCCCGAAAACATAGGCAAAATCATGGGTGGACAACAGGCTTTCAACACATAAACAGGTGAAATCATGGGGTTTATTGGAAAGAACCGCCATCGGCACCTCTGCGTGCTCAAGTGTGGTTAACAGGGCATCAACACCAGGATACATCCGGCTTTTCAGATGCCATCTGGTACTGTATACATCTTTAAATTCCGCAGCATACCTGGCAACGAGCTGCTCGGTTCGTTGTTCCTCCGGCAGAATCCGTTCTATTAATTTCTGCAATCCTTCGCCGACAAAATAGCGGTACGCATCATGAGCATGAACAGGAAGGTTATGCGCAGCCAACACTCTGTTTGCAGAATCAGCAAGATCATCCAGGGTATTGAGCAAGGTTCCATCAAGATCAAAGATAACAGCTTTAAACAACATAAAAGACTCCAGTTCTTCGTTGAAGATAGCAAAAGAATACGACAGAACGTGTCATCCGTCCACTCTCTTTTTCCCGATTATCCGTTCAGCTGAGGGGAGTTGTGGAGGATTGACTGTCTCTTTAAGGCAAATTATTTGTTTGACTTGGAAATCACTACATTTTCGTGTATAAGTAGCCTAAACTTTGAGTAATTGTCTTTCCATGAACGTTTGAGACATATTCTGCAACTCTCTTGCCAGAATGTCTCTTTCATGGATGAATCAGGCTTGCTTTACGAAAAGCCATGCCTATTTCACAGGAACACATTAATGACAAAAGTAATAGCCCTTGCAGGAAAGGGAGGAACAGGAAAAACAACCACATCTGCCCTGCTGGTTAAATATTTACTCAACCGCGGCAAAACACCTGTTCTTGCAGTAGATGCTGATGCCAATGCCAATCTCAACGAGCTGCTCGACCTCTCAGTCGATGTTACCCTTGGTGAGATCCGCAAAGACCTTAAAGGTGATATACCACAAGGGATGAGCCGTGATCAATACATGGAGATGAAAATTCACCAGTCCCTGATAGAAGAAACAGGTTTTGATCTGATGGTCATGGGTCAGCCTGATGGGCCAGGATGTTACTGTGCTGCCAACCAGTACCTGGCCATGACCATGGACAAACTGGCTGAAAATTATCAGTATATCATTGTTGACAACGAAGCAGGCATGGAACATTTAAGCCGGATGAACCTGCGGGCCATTGATTATCTGCTCATCGTCTCAGACCCATCAGCCCGAGGCATCATGACAGCCCGTCGCATCGCTGATATTACCAAGCCATTGCAACTTGAAGTGGAAAAACAATACCTGATAGTTAATCGCGCCCCTGATCCGGTTTCCCCAGTCCTGCAGGAAAAAATTGATGAAGCAGTACAGAATGCAGATATGAACCTTGCAGGAATCATTTCCGCAAGTGACGATCTTATCGACCAGGAACTGAGCGGGAATTCCTACCTGCAACTTGCCGATAACACCAAAGTAATCCAACAGGCATATGCCATTTTTGACACCATTTTTTCTCAATAATATCCAACATCGAAGTTAAAGGACATAATGACAACTGACAGTAAAGTCATGGTTGACATAACCCGTCTATCAAAGACGTACCACCCAAATATAGAGGCCCTTGTTGATGTCTCTTTGCTGGTAAATACCGGCGAAATGATTTTTTTGACAGGCAGAAGCGGTGCAGGAAAAACAACCCTGCTTCGTCTTATCTGTGGCATTGAGCACCCGACCAAAGGCTATGTGGAAGTCGACGGCAATGATTTGAGCAAAATATCGGGTTCCAGACTCCAGGCTCTACGCCGTCGGATCGGTGTAGCCTATCAGAATTTCAAACTTCTCCCCGAACGTACCGTGGCGCAGAACATTGCCATTTCCATGGAAGTTGCCTATCGGAGCAAGTTGTTCATTCGGAAACAGACCAAAGATCTTCTGGCCCAGCTCAACCTTGAAGATAAATATGCTATCCGAACCAGCAAACTCTCCCGCGGTGAACAACAACGGGTAGCCATTGCCCGTGCAGTGGCAAACAAACCAGACCTAATTCTTGCTGACGAACCCACTGGCAACCTGGATGCAGAAACGACCCGGCTGGTCATGGATCTTTTTCATCGCTGCAACCTCGATGGTACGACTCTGCTCATTGCCACCCACGACAAGTCGGTCTATGAGCAACCAGACAGCAAAGTGGTTCGACTCGGTGGCGGACGCATTCTTGAGCATGGAGATGACTTCTCCGATGCCCCGGCCAGCATGGATCACGAAGCAATCGGAGGGGTAGAGGCATGAACTTTCTTTTTGCTATTTTCAGCCAGGCCCGTCGTAATCTACTGCTTACCTGGCGCTCACAAATACTTTCACTGACCACCATAATTTTATCAGTGCTGATTTTTTCTTTTTTTTATCTTGTCTATACCAATGCACTCAATGCCGGAAAACGGCTGGGTGATGACCTGCGTCTTATTGTTTATCTCGATGAAGAACCTAATCCAGAGCTTCAAAAACAGTATCAATATAAAATCGTCAAGTTTGACGAGGTGGAACGGATTGAGTTTATTTCCAGCGAACAGGCGTATGAACGATTTAAACGACAGCTTGATAATAATCAGGACGTGTTGGCAGATATTCCTCAAGATTTCCTGCCACCATCCATTGAAATCTACCCTGTCCGTTCCCTTGACGCCCTGTCACGGATTAAACGATTCTCTGACTATCTTCAAACACTTCCAGGGGTTCTCAAAGTACAGTATGGCAGGGAATGGGTGGAACGTTTTTATGCCTTTATTGAGCTGCTCAGAATTGTGGTGCTGCTGTCTGGTTCTCTTCTCATCCTGACCACCACGTTTATGATGGGGCATACCATCCGGTTGACTTTGCTCACCAGAAAAAAAGAAATAGAACTGCTCCAGCTCGTTGGGGCAAGTAACAGCTATATCCGCATGCCCTTTTTCCTTGAAGGTGCATTACTGGGGCTGGTTGGCTCCATAGCCGGGCTGGGGGCTCTCTATATGCTTTTTAACTGGATTGAGCTTCGCTTTGCTACTTCTGCGATGTTGGGCATGTGGAGTTTTAACTTTTTTACTCTTCCCACCATGGCACTGGTTGTCGCTTTGTCAGTGGTTCTCTGTTCATGTGGCAGTTACCTCTCAACCCGCCGTATTGCCAACTTATGATGTGCATATTTCATATCCGCGGTAAAGCCATAGCCATAGCAGTTCTGGCTTTTTTTTGGGTCTGCCTTCCCGCTCTGAGCTTTTATGCTGAGGCCAGGGGGACAACGGCAAAAAGCGTCAAGATTACCATTGGTAAACTTCAGGAAGGCATTAAACAGCACACCGACAAAGTGTTGCAAAGTGCTGACCAGGAAATGACTGTACTTGAAGAGCTGGAAAGCCTTGACATGAAGCTCGCAGCACAGCGTGAAAAAATAGAAAAATTAAAATCTGACCTCCATAACCAGGAAATCATTCTCGCTCAGAAAGACAAGGAGCTACATGCAGCTGAAGCCAGCCGTGACACCATCCTCAAACATCTGCAAAAACGATTACGTGCCTTTTATCTTATGGGAGAAACAGGCCTCCTCAATGTCACCTTTTCCAACAAAGATCTGCCCGAGCTCATGCTGTTCTCCGATGCTTTTGAACAGTTAGTCACCTATGATCAATCAGTTATTGACCAGTATAGAGCAACCGTCAACACCTTGAAACGCGCCAAACATGCCCAGGAACTTGAAAAGGCATTGCTGGAAGAATTTATTCGCCAGGCAGAAGAAGAACAAACCACGTTGCACCAGCTCCATGCCGATAAAGAAACCCTGATGAAAAGAATAAAAATGCAACAGGGGTTATATAAACAGGCTCTCCATGAGATGCGCAAGGAAGAGAAAAAGCTTTCCAAGACTCTGGCCAGGATCAAACGTAATGCAGAAATTAAAAAACGTGCTTTCCAATTACATAAGAAAAAACTGCCCCGCCCGGTTAAGGGGCGTCTGGTACTCAGGTTTGGTGAAATCATCAAAGACGGTATTTTTAAGGGCGACGTATCAAAAGGTCTTACCATTGCCACGGCACGGGGAGCTGCAGTACGTGCTGTTTTTAAAGGGAAAGTAGCGTTTGCCGGGTATAAACGTGGTTATGGGAATACAGTTGTTATAGACCACGGCTTTAAGTATTTCACTGTCACTTCACATCTTGATACCATTGTAGTCAACGAGGGAGATCGTGTAAAACAAGGTGCCCTCCTCGGATCAACTGGTGATGTGGCAACACTTTTTACCAAAGGGCTGTATTTTGAAGTGCGAATCGGGTCAAAACAACAGGATCCATTATTATGGTTGAAACCGGGGTCATATTAACCAGTGCCTGTACCCGTTCACCAAGGGAGCTGTAGCCTTGATATTACACCAATCTGTAACCGTTGGCCAGCGCCCCAGATTCGTTCAATCAGGGCGACGAGCTATAACAGCGAAGCGGTGTCACCGCCTATGCGAGGAGTCCTGATCGGACGAAGCAGGGAAGCTGGTGAACGGTTACGACCAATTGACAAGGCAACCAGGTTCATCCCTGCAAAAAATACGGCGATATTCCCGGTACAGAGAATCACTGCAACCAGAACAAGCACTTGTTTATTTAGATTTTTTTCTTTAACAACTCCATTCAACGCTATCGGATCATTTCATGAAACCACTCTGCTACCTCCTCTGTTTTATGAGTTTTTTTGCTCCAGCAATGCTTTATGCCAAAGCCGAGCCTCAACAGCAGGAAACACAGACATATCAAGACCTCGAGACCTTTGCCAATGTTCTTAATCTGTTGGAAGAGCATTATGTTGAGGAAATATCTCCCCATGAGGTGATAAACAGTGCCATTAACGGCATGCTCACATCTCTTGATCCCCATTCTTCCTACATGCCCCCTGATCATTATAAGGAGCTTCAGGAAGAAACCAAAGGCAGTTTCAGCGGTATTGGTATAGAAATCACCATCCGTGACGGCGTATTAACAGTAGTTTCACCAATCGAAGGCACTCCGGCTTACCGGCAAGGGCTGCAGGCAGGTGATCAGCTCATAAAGATTAATGGCCAATTTACAAAAGATATGACCCTGATGGATGCTGTGAAACAACTGCGAGGGCCACGAGGTCAAAAAGTCGAAATCAGTATTCATCGCCAGGGAATACAGGGGCTACAGGAAATATCACTGCTTCGGGATGTCATCCCGCTCCATTCTGTTAAATCTTTTCTCCTGGAACCGGGACTGCTCTACACCCGCATCACTAACTTTCAGATAACCACAACCCGTGATTTTAGAAAAGCCCTGCAAAACGCCCGAAAAGAACAGGCCCTTAAAGGGTTGATCCTTGATCTACGCGGTAATCCCGGCGGTTTACTTGACCAGGCGGTAAAGATAGCAGATATTTTTCTAGATCAAGGAATTATTGTCTCCACCAGAGGACGTGACCCTGAAATGGATATGATTTTTGATGCCCACCAGGGAAACAGACAGGATGATTTTCCCATGATTATCTTGGTCAACGGAGGTTCTGCCAGTGCCTCGGAAATTGTTGCAGGCGCCCTGCAGGATCATAACAGGGCAATGATTGTCGGCACCAGGACTTTTGGCAAAGGTTCTGTACAAACCGTTATTCCACTGCCCAATGGTGCCGGACTGCGCATGACTACAGCCAGATATTATACCCCCAGCGGCCAGTCTATCCAGGCCACGGGGATTACTCCTGATCTGGTTATTCCTTTTGCCGATACCAACAAAAAAGGCAGCTGGGCAGTCAGGGAAAAAGATTTGCCCAATCATTTTACCAACACAAACGGCAAGAAGGAAAAAACTGCAACGGGAGAAAATAAACAAGAAAAAATACGCAGTAAACTTGCTGCAGATAACCAACTCCGCTCTGCACTGTTCATTTTAAAAAATCTGAGCAAGTAGGCTGAGGTGTTAAACCATCAAACGGGTTCTATTGTTTATCCGTAACAGAAGACTGAAACCAGAGGACAGAAGACAGAGTGAGTTTCCGCCTGCGGCTTTATTACTGCAAATCTACATTCCGGACTTCTGTTTCATCCTTTGTTGTGTCCGGTGCGCCGGGGATGATGATTTATCCGAAAGACGCAGCATCTACCAACGTGCTACGCCGCAGTGACCGACTGTCTACCTCTAAGCCTTTGCTATCTGTTGTGGCTGGCGAATCTGGTTCAACTATGCTGGTTTCCCGACTACAAATCTACGGTTGAGAATCCGTTGCATAAATTCACATAACTGCTGGTTGGGCATGACATTAAGTTCTTTTTGCAGAACTTCCTCACACTGCTGAAAGACTTGTATTGCCATAAGGTCTTTACCCAAAAGAACATAACACTTCATCAAGGCCAGATAGCTGTCTTCATCCCACAGATCCGACTTAATAATTTTCTGGTACAAATATATACATTTTTCAAAGTCTCTCTGCACAAAATAAAGACCAGACATTTCCCGCAAAACCTGGTTATACAGCAGACGAAATTGTTCCCGGGGCACCTGGCTCCACGGGGCATAAAGGTCTTCGGGAAGTACATCTCCTTTATACAAGTTCTCTGCAAGTTCAAAGTTGATCAACGCTCTTGCATTATCACCAGTTTTTCTGTGATATAAACCAAGCCGAGCTTTCTCCTCAAACATCATGGTATCAACTGTTGATCCGGCAGGAAGCTTAAGCTTATAGGAATGTTCTGTATACTGCAGATAATTAGACTTTGCTCTGGAAGACAATTCCGGTTCAATGGCTAACTTCAATGAACTGATAATACTCCATAAATTCTTTTTTGCT
>RKSL01000193.1 GCA_008633435.1 Candidatus Desulfobulbus rimicarensis
AGGATCACTGATTGTACTCGAGAATATTTTGCTCAGTATAAAACAAAAAAAACAAAAAAACAAAACTCCAGCCTCTAAGAGACCGACATCCATGGTCTGGTTTTGCTTCTGTTTTCCCTTTCTATAAGTTCAGAGCTTGTGGGTTTTCGCCCTCCACACTGGATTTCACTATGTGTTAGCTGCGATTTTGCTCCCGCGAGGTTGGGCTAAGACCCCCTTGGATGACAGGCGCTTGCTACCCACTATCGTTACCCTGCCGAAGTGACCAGCTTTGAGGTTTGGTTGCAGCGGGTTCCCTTGGTTTTGCCTGCAGGTTAGTGGCAAAAAGCCTTTCAAAAGTGTTTACAGATCAGTAAGGAAACTGTATGTGTTGGGTAATAAATGATCTGTAAACAACTACATTCAGGGAGAGAGCAATGTGGGAGAAGATTCAACCGGCACCGCCGGATTCTATCCTGGGGTTGACGGAACAGTTTAAAAATGATCCAAACCCTCACAAGGTTAATCTAGGTGTTGGGGTGTACAAGGATGATGCTGGTGGAACGCCGATACTTGGCGCGGTAAAAAAAGCTGAAAAACTGCTTCTGGCCAAAGAGACAACCAAGAGTTATCTGCCCATATCCGGTGATCCCGGCTACAGCAGGGCTGTGCAAAAACTGGTGTTAGGGGAGTCAAATGATGCCTTTACTGCTTCCCGGGCTGTGACCATTCACGCCCCTGGTGGGACTGGGGCATTAAAGGTTGGCGCTGATCTTATGAAGAAGTTTACCCCGGATGCCACGGTCTGGGTCAGTTCCCCTACCTGGGCCAATCACAACGGCATTTTTGGCGATGCAGGTTTCGGGATCAAAAGCTACAGCTATTATAATCCGGAAAGCAAAGGGCTTGATCTTGATAACCTGCTGGCAGACCTAGGCAAAATTCCTGCCGGAGACATTGTGGTCTTGCACACCTGCTGTCATAATCCTTCAGGAGTCGATCTTGACTCGGCAGGCTGGGATGCGGTTGTCAGCCTTGCTGAGCAGCAGGGCTGGGTGCCTTTTCTTGATTTTGCCTACCAGGGGTTTGGGGAAGGTGTAGAAGAAGATCGCTATGCTGTGGAGCAGTTCAGCGCAGCTGGCATTGATTTTCTGGTGGCCAGTTCTTTTTCCAAAAATTTTGGTCTATACAATGAACGAACCGGTGCTCTTACTGTTGTCTGTCCTGAGGCAGATCAGGCTGTTGTTGCCATGAGCCATGTGAAAACAGTAATCCGGACAAATTACTCTAATCCTCCCGCCCATGGTGGCCTGGTGGCCACATTGATTCTTGAAGACGAAGAACTTCGGCAGCTGTGGCTAAATGAGTTGGCGCAGATGCGGGTTCGGATTAAAGATATGCGTCGAGCCTTGGTCAAAGGGTTGGCTGATTGCGGCGTCCCTGGTGATTTTTCCTTTATTGAGCAGCAGCGCGGGATGTTTTCATTCAGCGGGCTGTCAGATGATGTGGTCAAATGGCTTCGGGCTGAAAAGAGTATTTTTGTTGTCGGTGGAGGACGGATTAATCTGGCCGGTCTGACCACAGGCAATGTGGAGCATGTCTGCCAGTGCATTGCCGAGGCTGTCCAGGCTGTGGGCTGATAAGACAGCCTATACACCTGACAGCATCCTTCTATTCTGCTGTACTCGTTTTGGTTTGCCCTGACGGGTACAGCAATCAGAGTTTGTTTTCAGAGCGGTTATTCTCCTGTACAGCATCAATTAAACAGTCCAGCTTTCCCTGGGCAAGAATTACTTCGATATTTTCTCCTTGCCTGACTTGGCTGGTTTGTGAAATAATAGCTTTTTCCCGGCTTTTTTTACGGGCTATGGCATAGCCTCGTCCCAGTGTTGCCAGTGGACTGACTGCGTCAAGAACATTACTGCAGCCGAGAAGATCCCGGGTTTTGCCATGGAGCGTTTGCTCCATGGCCTGGTGGAATCTTTGCTGTATTGCCTGAATCTTTTTAGGATATAACTGCACGTTGAGCAGGGCAGTGTTTTTGTGCAACCTGTTGGTCACCTCGCTTAAACGTGATTGTTCAGTAAGCAGCCTGGTATGGATGGCATGCTCGAGCAGCTCTCTGTAATGATCCAGGCGCAGCATGAGATTATCTATGGGGCGGGTGGCACTGGCCAGCTGGTGTTGATAGAGCATGAGTCGGCTGCTGTACTCGTTAAGCTGGCTGTTGAGTGAGGAGTCCAGCCGTTTACTCAGATCAGCAATGCGCTCAACCAGTCCGGAGCTGTCCGGTAAAATCATTTCTGCGGCCCCGCTGGGAGTAGGAGCCCGAAGATCGGCAACAAAATCTGCAATGGTAAAATCAATTTCATGGCCCACTGCGCTCACCACAGGCAGCGCAGAATCATGGATTACATGTGCCAGTTGTTCGTCATTAAAGGCCCATAGATCCTCTATGGAGCCTCCTCCACGGGTCAGGACAATACACTCTGTTGCCTTGTTGTCATTGAGGTCTTTGATGGCCTGGCAAATTTCTGCTGCGGCTTGATCCCCCTGGACGGCAACGGGATAGACAGCCAGGTGAAGTTGAGGATATCTTGAAGCAGCCAGGCGGATAAAATCGTGGACAGCTGCACCTGAGGCTGAAGTTACCAAAGTGATGTGGCGAGGCAGTGAAGGGATTGGTTTTTTATGGGCACTGTCAAAAAGCCCTTCCTGGTTCAGCTTGGATTTTAACTGTTCAAAAGCCAGCTGGAGCGCACCTGCTCCATGAAAATCCATTGTGTCAACAATAAGTTGATAATCACCTCGTGGTTCATACACTGAAATCCTGCCCTGGCAGATAACCATTTGGCCGTCTTTGGGCGGTTGGGCAAGATAACGCCTTTGCATCCCAAAAAGCACAGCTTTAATTTGGGCGCGGTCGTCTTTAAGGGTAAAATAACAATGACCGGAGCCGGGACGCCTGAGATTGGTGATTTCGCCTGCTACGCTGATAAACCGGTAGCGTTGTTCCAGCATGTTTCTGATGGCTGAGGTAAGCTCTGATACGCTGAATATTTTTTGGGTTGTCATTTGTGTACTGGATATTTTTTAACTATTTAGTGCCTGTCCCAAAATGGTCTTTTTGTCCGATCTCTGCGTCATGCTCAAAAAATACTGCTCGGAGGTAAGGGTAGGCTCCGATATCACTTATATGCCTGCGTTTATTTTTTCGCGATCCTCGGAGTCTCCCGTCGTTCGCTTACCTGAGCTCGAACAAAAATCCTCATTTTTGGAC
>RKSL01000035.1 GCA_008633435.1 Candidatus Desulfobulbus rimicarensis
TCAATTGAGACTACTTTTCTTAACAAAAATAAATACTCAATTGTTAGATGCGAACAATGTAACCATCTGATGGTAGATAGGGTTGAAAACCCTGTCAAAGCTGATATTGAGGAGCTAGTTGCTGATATTATTTTTGATGGAGCAAAATTTGATGGCAAATACCTCTGTGAGGACTGCTTGCCAGCTGACAATAGGTGGAGCACTCGGTAAAAACTACACCCCAGCCGTGTAGGTCTGCTTGAGCGAAGCGAAAGCGGACAGGCAGCCGGCACCCAATGTCTGATTTCGCAAAGCTCGATCAGACCTACTCGCTGAGGTTGTTGTTGAAGTCAAAACCCGTATTATCGTGCAACCGGGCGCACAGGGATTTATACTTAGAAATATAAAATTGTGTTACGAATGTTGCTGTGAGTAATAAGGTTAAACCAATGAATATTAATAAGCAAAAAATGTTATTAATAACCATTATATCAGTTCCATTTTTAACGGCAGCAATACTCTTTTGTTACCTTTGGATATATATGCCTTATGTCTACAAACTTGATATTGACAAGGTTAAATCATTTTCTTTAAATAACACAGAGACAGTAGAGGATCGTGTTAATTCGATAGAAGAACCAAAAGAAATAGCTTGGGTAAGTGGGGAATTTTTCCCCTGTGCTACTGTTAAATTAATAGGCTCCCAAAAAGTCGACCTGTGTTTTGTTATTTCTGAAGGGGTTCTTTATGCAAAAAACGAGGATACTATCAAGTATTTCCCTGAACTAAAAATTTCCTTTAAAACTATGCATTGAAATTCTGCGTAATAAAAAGGGTCGGGTACTAATTATATCCGATAGAAGTCAGGTGAGAATGAAGGGGCTGTCATATTGATCCTCCGTGCTGGCAGGAGGTGTCTGGGCGTCAGCTTATCCGTAACAGAAGGCAGAAACCAGAGGGCAGAAGACAGCGTTAGTTTCCGTCTGCGGCATTATCACTGCGTATCTACATTCCGGGTTTCTGTTTCATCCTTTGTTGTGCCAGCGCGCCGGGAATGCTGGTTTACTTGGCAAAAAGTTCCGTTTCAACGAGTTCGCAGAGGACATGCTCGACCCAGAGGTGGGTCTCCTGGATATGCGGGGTTGCATCTGAGGGGACATTGAGAATAATATCTGAGTAGCTGGCAATTTCAGCGGACGGGGCAATGCTGCCACCGGTGAGAGCTGCTGTCTTGAGGCCTATTTCCTTGGCCATGTCCAACGCTTTAACAACGTTTGCTGACGTCCCGGATGTGGAAATTCCCAGGGCAAGATCACCTCGTCTGCCCAGAGCCTGTATCTGTTTGACAAATATTTGTTCAAAGGAAAAATCATTGCCAATAGATGTAATCACCGATGTGTCGGTGGTCAGGGCAATGGCTGGAAGGGGGCGACGGTTGATAAGAAATCTGTTAACAAATTCAGCAGCCATGTGCTGTGCATCAGCAGCACTCCCTCCATTGCCGAAAATAAGCAGTTTGCCACCGGCCTGGAAGGTGGCGATGATTTGCCTGGCAAGGGCGATGATGATATCAGTTGATTCCTGAACAAAAGCCTCTTTGGCCTTGATCGACTCTTGCAGGTCTGTGGTGATGATTGTATTCATGGCCCCATTTATGAATAAAAAAGAGGTGCTGTCAAATGAAAAAAGCGTTTTCAGGCAATAACCTGAAAACGCTTTATCAACACTGGCTGCTCGTTAGTGCCTGTCCCAAAATGGTCTTTTTGTCCGATCTCTGCGTCATGCTCAAAAAATAATGCTCGGAGGTAAGCGTAGACTCCGATATCAATCATATGCCTGCGCTTATTTTTTTCGCAATCCTCGGAGTTTCCCGTCGGCCGCTTACCTGACCTCGAACAAAAATCCTCGTTTTTGGACAGACACTCGTTAAGAACTAGGGCAGCTGGCTGAGGATTTCTTCGGAAATTTCTTTAATTCCTTTTGAACCATCAACGGAAATGACTTTGGCATTGCTGTTATTTTTGAAGTAATTAACAGCCGCCATTGTTCCGGTTTTGTCGTCATAGTAGATATCATGGCGTTTGCCGATGGCATCTTCGTCCTGATCGTCAGCACGGGCGCTCAGCTCTCCGCCACAAACGCGACAGACCAGTTTACCATCTTTTTCCACAGGCTTGATGGCCTCAAAGGCAATGTGGTTTGGATGGTTGTTGTCGTTGGCACAGAGGCGACGACCCATAATACGATCTTTGGCGATCTGTCGGTCAAGAATGATTTCAAGGACATAGTCAAGCGCCATGCCAGACTCGTTCAGGGCTTTGTCTAACGCTTCAGCCTGGGCAAGAGAGCGGGGAAAGCCGTCAAGCAGCCAGCCTTTTTCTTTGGATTTTGCAAGGGTTTCAAGAACCATAGGAATGGTGATTTCATCAGGTACCAGATCACCGCGTTCGATATACTCTTTTGCTTTTTTACCAAGCTCGGTGCCACCCTTGATGTGCTCACGAAAAATAGCGCCGGATTCAATATGATCCATGCCGTATTTTTCTTTGACGATGGCACCCTGGGTGCCCTTGCCACTACCGTTTGGTCCAAATGCCAGAATGTTCATGTCCATCTCCTATGGGTTGGATTGAATGTATATATCCTGCTGATTGAAACAGGAAGAGGAGTCTGTAAAAAAATGAATGACCTCTCATTTAACAGCGCACTATAACGCAACCGACGCGGATATGCTATGAAAAATGTGGTTCTATACTTTTTGACAACTTCTGTTAAAACGTGTAGAAACTGGCGCAGGAAAGGTTATTTATTCTCTTAATAATTACAGTTGATACTTATGAAAACTATTTCTGTTGGACTCATCGGGTTTGGTACCGTGGGCAGCGGCCTTGCGGAAGTGCTTCTTTCGCAGAAAGAGCGACTTGTGCAGCGCAGCGGTTTGTCGGTACGCCTGGCTAAAGTAGCTGATATCACTATTTCAGAACTGCCTCCGCAGTTTTCCGGGACAGAGCTGACCAATGATGCAGCAAATTTGATAAATGATCCTGAAATTGACATAGTCGTTGAGCTTATCGGGGGGATACAACCGGCTAAAACCTTTGTCCTTGATGCTATTGCCGCAGGTAAACACGTGGTCACGGCCAATAAAGCGCTGCTTTCCCAGGAGGGAAAAGAAATTTTTGCGGCAGCCGCTGCCCAGGGCGTAGAGGTTGGCTTTGAGGCCAGTGTGGGAGGCGGCATCCCGGTGATTAAATCGCTTCGTGAAGGGCTTGTTGCCAATAATATTCTGTCCATCATGGGGATTATGAATGGGACGGCAAATTATATTCTCACCCGTATGACCGATGAGGGGATTGATTTTGATGATGTCCTCAAGGATGCTCAGGAACTTGGCTTTGCTGAAGCTGATCCCACTTACGATGTGGAAGGCATCGATACTGCCCATAAACTGGCGATTTTAATGACCATGGCCTATGGGATGAACATTACCCACAACGACATCGTCACCGAAGGAATCACCCAGGTTGAGCCGATGGATATTGAATTTGCCCGGGAATTTGGCTGCCGGATCAAGCTGCTGGCTATTAGTCGTAATCATGGGGATCATGTCGAGGCCAGGGTGCATCCAACCATGGTGCCGGAATCACATTTGCTGGCATCCATTAACGGGGCATATAATGCCATCCATTTTACCGGGGATACTGTGGGCAATGTTTTGCTGTACGGCCCGGGTGCTGGTAAGATGCCCACCGGGAGTGCTGTGGCTGCAGATGTTATGGATATTGCACGTGATATCAGTTGCGGTTCTGTGGGCAGGGTGCCTTCGCTTTCGTATTTGCCAGGTGAGATTAAAGATATCCGTATAACCCCGATGGAGGAGTTGTCCTGCCCGTGGTATTTTAGAATCTCTGCCAACGATGAGCCGGGAGTTCTTGCCGCAATTGCCGGAATTTTAAGCCAGCATGGTATCAGCATTGAATCTGTCATCCAGAAAGGACGGCAGGAGATCGGGCCGGTGTCCATTGTAATTTCCACCCATACCGCCCAGGAATCTGCTGTACTTTCAGCTCTTGATGAAATTGACACACTTGATGTCGTAAGTGCAAAAACTGTGAAAATACGAATGCTTGACGAAACAGCTGCTGCGATTGACTGATGAAATATATCCTGCTTATTGGTGATGGCATGGGGGACACTCCAGTGCCTGAACTGGGGAATAAAACTCCTCTTGAAGTGGCTGACAAACCTGTCATTGACAGGTTGTGTGCTGCGGGCGAACCTCTTTTGGTGACCACTGTTCCGGAAGGCTATCCACCGGGCAGTGATGTGGCTAATCTCTCTCTTATGGGCTATGAGCCTGAACAATATTATACCGGCCGGGCACCTCTTGAGGCCGCCAGCATGGGGGTTGATGTTGCTGAGGGGGAAATAGCGTTTCGTTGTAACCTGGTTACTGTGCAGTATGAAAGAGACCGGGTAAAAATGATCGATTACAGTGCAGGACATATCAGCTCGGAAGAAGCAGATGCATTGATAACTGCGGTTCAAGATGCCTGTGGAACCAGGAAAATCACTCTCTATCCCGGGATAAGTTATCGGCATTTGCTGATTCATAAAGGAAAAGTTCCTGAGGCTCTTGAGACCGTACCTCCTCACGACTATATGGATCAGGATGTAACAGGGTTTTACCAGCAGTATCTGGCGATAGATTATCTTGCCGATCTGATGGAAACTTCTCAAGCCGTTCTTGCGGATCATCCCGTGAATGTACAACGCATTGCGGACGGGAAACGACCTGCAAATTCGATCTGGATCTGGGGGGAGGGGGCAAAACCAGCCATGGAACCCCTGCGGGAACGGTACGGTGTTGGTGGCAGTCTTATTTCAGCTGTTGACCTGCTTAAAGGTCTTGGCGTGTGCAGCGGGCTGGATGTACTGCAGATAGAAGGCGCTACAGGCTATATCGACACCAACTATCAGGGCAAGGTGGATGCGGCGCTGAAAGCTCTTGTCCGACAGGATTTTGTACTGGTTCACGTTGAAGCGCCAGATGAGGCCGGGCATAACGGTTCACTTCAAGATAAAATCCAGGCCATTGAAGATTTCGATGCAAAGATTGTGGCTCCTCTTGTGGCAGAAATGGATCGTCGCAATGAGGAGTACAGGCTTGTTGTCACCATGGATCATTATACCCCGCTTGCCAGGCGTACTCACGAAGACTGGCCGGTGCCTATGTTTATCTTTGATTCCCGAGGCGTAGATCTTCCTGGTGATATTTCCTACACTGAAGACAATATTCGAACTGTCGTTAAAGAGCGTGGACTTCAGCCGGTAAGCGGTGCGGAGTTTTTTCGCCGTTTTGTCAGCAGGAACTGATAATGGCAGATTTACACGCAAAAATGATTCCTCCGATTTGCAAGGTGCAGTACAGGGTGCTCTATGTGGATACTGATGCAGGGGGCGTTGTGAACAACGGGAATTATCTGCGTTTTTTTGAGATGGGGCGTTCTGAAATGATGCGAAGTTTTGCTGTTCCTTACAGCGAAATAGAGCAGGCCGGGCTTATCCTGCCTGTAACGGAGAGTTATCTGCGCTATAAGGCTCCGGCTGTTTATGATGATATGCTCACGATTTCGACCTCCCTTGCGGATGTCAAACGTGTTTCCTGTAGATTTCATTATCGTATCACTGTGTATCGTGATGAACGGGAAAAACTTCTGGTCAAAGGGTTCACCAACCATGCCTGTGTAACCCGGCAGGGAAAACTTGTCCCCTTTCCGGATGAGCTGCGAAAACGTATTGCAGCCATCCACGTTCAATAAAAATAAAATGGTTCTATAGTGAAAAGGTGGTTGACAGCAGCAAAGAACCAGTCTATAGTTGCCGACGCTGACGCGGGGTGGAGCAGTCTGGTAGCTCGTCGGGCTCATAACCCGAAGGTCGGAAGTTCAAATCTTCCCCCCGCTACCAAGTCATTTAAGGGGTTTAGCTCATTTGAGCTAAACCCCTTTTTGTTGTCCTGTGGTATAGTATTCCTTGACGATAGCCCTCATGTTTCTGTAAGCGTGGCATTAATCATAAAAAAATGTAAGAACTATGGGGGGATATTTGTAATATTTACCAAATCTTTTCTGGTGATAAGTAAGGACTGATAATAATATAATTTTCTTTATTATTTTACCTTTTGTCATTTGGACGAGGTGTGGTTGTAAAAGTCGGTTTTCTCCTGCAGGGGATGTGGTCCTTGATATGAGCTGCCCGGCGGGGAGAAAGAATGAGAAGAATACTATTTGTTGAGAGCGGTATATGTACAGGGTATTAATTGTCGAAGATGATCCGTCCATACAAAAGATGCTGCGGGCCTTTTTT
>RKSL01000036.1 GCA_008633435.1 Candidatus Desulfobulbus rimicarensis
CGGGGGGTTTGATGAGCGTTTTGTCGGCTGGGGCGGGGAGGACAACGAGTTCTGGGAACGGGCCCAGACCAGAAAGGTGTATCCGTATGGGTATCTGCCGCTGGTTCATCTATGGCATGGCCTGCAGCCCGGCAAGAAATACCCTTCCAGCGCACCCGGAGTTGCACTCTATCAGAAACTCAGCGAACTGCCGGTACAAGAGCGTATCAGATTCCTGAGAGCGGAGCAATGAAATCTATCTTTATAACTGTCCTTGGACACTGCGGAACCATACTGATCAATCGTCTCCTCACCCAACGCTCTGACTCGCTTGTCCTTGGAGGGGTAGGCTTTGTTTATCCGCAGTTCACATGCGCCATTATATGCAGCAAGGGAGTTCAGCAATAGGTTGAATTGTATCGGATACGGGAGATAAGAATTGAAACCTAAGTGTTACATTATAGCTGGTCCCAATGGTGCCAGAAAAACAACTTTTGCCAGAGAATTTCTTCCAGTCGAGGCTGAGTGCTTGAATTTCATAAATGCCGACTTAATAGCTTTGGGATTGTCACCTTTTCAACAGGATAGGAAAGCCATAGAGGCTGGCCGATTGATGAAAAAAAATATCAACGTATGTGTCGACAAGCTGGAATCTGCATCGGAGGGTATAGAATGAAAAAGAAAAATAAATATGCCGTGTTGGGATTAAGAGTTTTGGAGAGGGCCGCAGAACAAGCTGCAGAAAATGCCAGGAGGCATGGGAGTAAAGTTCCCGTGTGGAAAAATAATACCATTACATTTAAAACTCCAGAAAATGCTCACGTGAAATCAGAATCTGATAATCGATCCACGAGACTTACAGTGGATTATTTTTAATGATTTTTTCAAAAAGCACTTCTGCAAATGTGCGGCATTAGCGGCTGGCTGACATCAGGCTCACACCGGTTTGGCATAAATGAGCTGCAATCCATGGTCAATAGCCTGGATCATCGAGGACCCGATGATTCTGGGATATTCCATGATACAGCCCGTGGGGTCGGCCTTGGCCATAATCGGTTGACCATTATTGACCTCAGTCATCAGGGGCATCAGCCCATGATCAATGAGAGTAGCGGCGATGTTTTGGTTTTTAACGGGGAAATTTATAATTTTCTTGAGTTGCGCAGGCAGCTTGAGGGGCAGGGATACAGGTTCAGATCCACATCAGATACCGAGGTGCTGCTCTATAGTTTTGCCAGGTGGGGGATTGGTTGTCTGGAGAAAATCCAGGGGATGTTTGCCTTTGCGCTCTGGTCGGCGCAGGAAGAAACCCTGCATCTTGTCCGGGATCCTTTGGGGATCAAGCCGCTCTATTACTGGCAGCTTCCCGGTGATGGGGGAATTGTCTTTGCCTCGGAGATTAAAGCGTTTCTGGCCCTTGATGGTTTTCAGGCCGCAATAAACCGGAAATCACTGTCCTGTTTTCTGGAGTTTGGCTATTGTTTTGACAGCACGGAAACTATTTTTGCTGACGTGGCCAAGCTTGCGCCGGGGCATCGGTTGGAGGTACGCAGAGGCCGACAAACCCAATCAATACGCTATTACCGGCCTGAACTGCAGCATGATTCCCCTGCAAATGCTGAGGAAATTGAAGAACGTCTGTATGCCACCCTGTCCCGTGTAGTAGAAGAACACCTTATTGCCGATGTCCCAAAGGGGCTGCTCCTTTCCGGCGGGTTTGATTCCAGTCTTATCGCCTCCATTGCATCCCGCCTTTGCCCGATACATACATACAGTTTTGGTTTTGCAAATTCAGAAGTTGATGAACGGCCTTATGCGCGCCTTGTCAGCAAGTATATCGGTTCCAGGCATCAGGAAATACTGATCCAGCCCGACGAACTGCTCAAGAATCTGGAAGATACGGCCTTCTATTTTGATGATCTGTTTGGTGACTGGGGCATGATGACTACCCGGCTGCTCTATCAAAAATGTCGTGAAAAGGGGATTAAGGTTGTTCTTGTCGGGGAAGGTGCTGATGAACTGTTCGGGGGGTATGAAATATTCCGCCATGCCCTGCCTGAACATGACAACCGCCCCATGGAATGGCGAATGTTCCAGTTGTATCGCTCATATGCAGGTAGACGTTATGGCAGCAGGTATTTTGCTTTTCGCAAAAAGATGCATCAATACCTGCACTTGACAGATGGTGATCTGTTTTCAGCAATCCGCTTGTTTGAAGCGCGCGATCAGCTCCCCAATAACTATGTCATGAAAGTGGACAAGGCCAGCATGTCGGCGGGTGTGGAAGCGCGGGTTCCTTTTCTGGATGCACGGGTTGCCGCTATTGCCTGGCAACTGCCCCGGGATATGCTGATAGACCTGCACAATGAAAAAAAAATATTGCGCAGTATGGCCAGGCGTTATGAGCTGCTGCCTCGGGAAATCCTGCAGCGCAGAAAATTTGGGGCAGGAATTGCGGCAAACTGGATGGATGATGCCCGCGATTTTCGTCAGTATGCCCGTGAAGTTATCCTGGCACAGGATTCATGGGTGGATGAACTCGGGTTACGCAGAGCCATGACAAAGTATTTTGATCAGGGAAAATCAGGATACTCGTTTCCCAGGGCAGTCAGTATATTCAGAAATCTTGCCTGGCGGCTGTTGATCCTGAATCTATGGGCCAGGCATTACCCGGTAATGGGCCATGGTTGAAGGATTGGTCAGCACCATAATTCCGGTATTCAACCGGCCGAAAATGCTGCAGCAGGCCGTTGCCAGCGTGCTGGCCCAGAGTTATCGGCCCATAGAAATTATCATTGTGGATGACGGTTCCACTGATAATACGCACCAGATTGCCGAAACATTAGCTCGTCAGCATGATGAAATTCATGTACTGCACCAGAAAAACAGCGGGCCGGGCGTGGCAAGAGAGGCTGGCCGACAGATAGCCCGGGGTGAGTTTATTCAGTATCTTGACAGTGATGACCTGTTGCTGCCGGAAAAGTTTTCGTTGCAGGTAAGGGGGTTGCAAAAGAATTATGAGTGTGATGTGGCATACGGCATGACCCGGTATCGCCATCGTAGCGGGATGGTGGAGCCAGTTCCCTGGAAACGCTCAGGAGAGAGAATCGCAAAAATGTTTCCCTCATTTCTTGAGTCCCGCTGGTGGGATACCCCGAACCCACTCTATCGAACAGCGATATGCAGTAAGGCAGGTCCCTGGACGGATTTATCCCTTGAAGAAGATTGGGAATATGATTGCCGGATCGCGGCTACTGGTGGAGTTTTGTGTTATGTTCCTGAATATGTCTGTGAGGTGCGTGATCACAACAGTCAACGGTTATGCAAAGGAGAACGCCGTTCTCAACAACGGATGCAGCAGCGTGCCATGGCCCATGAACTGATCTATCACCACGCACTCCGGGCCGGAATATCTCCGGATGTACCGGAAATGCAGCATTTTGCCCGGGAGCTGTTTCTGCTCTGCCGTCAGTGCGGAGCAGCTGGGCTGCCGACAGAGGCGAAAATGCTGTTTGCCCTTGCCCGGCAGGCGTCTGGTGAGCAGCGGGGTAAGGGGCTTGATTTTAGAGTTTTTTATTTGTTGAAAAGTATTTTTGGCTGGAAACTGGTTGGTCGTGGATCTCGATTATTTGATGTATTAAGGAATAGTTTTAGCTAGGCGTCATATGTTTGTTATCGTGGGAAAATATGGTCGTCTTGCAAACCGTCTATGGACGTATGCCAATGTTGTTGCCTTTGCGGCGGAGCGTGGAATTAAAGTGTTAAATCCAGCTTTCAGAGACTTTGAGGATGGATTCTCGTTTAGTAAGGAAGCACTAAGGGAAAAATATACATTTAACATATCCGGTTCATTTGGTGTAAAGCAGTATTTGAACATATTTTTTGAACTGTTATACCGTGTTAACCTGCGAACACATCTTTTCCCGATAATAGAGCTTGGCGAAGGTGGCAGGTTGCTTTTAGATAATTGTGAAACAGACGAATATTTCCGAAAAGCATTCTCTCCAGTTTTTTTGTCGGGATTTTATTTCTGTGCCCCTGAAAGCATGGAGCGACAGGCTGAAGTGATAAGAAGTTTTTTTACGCCTAACAAATCTACGATGCTACATATTCGAGGTTTGATCAACGATGTGCGGGAACAGTCTGATATTATTGTTGGAATTCATATGCGACAGGGAGATTACAAAACTTTTTGTGATGGGATCATGTATTATTCAACGCAGGAATATTATGATATCATGAAGTATCTGGAAGGTCAAAGTGATAGAAGAAAAATAGGTTTCGTTGTTTGTTCTGATGAAAAGCAGGATATGAATATGTTTAAGGACATAAATGTTACCTTGTCTCAAGGTACAGCTATTGAAGACTTATACACGTTATCTCTTTGCGATTACATTTTAGGGCCAAACAGTTCTTATAGTCAGTGGGCATCATGGTGGGGAGAAGTTCCGCTGCATATCCTTGATTGGCGAACAGCTGAAAAGTCTGGAACGACTGATCCTGTATATTATCCACAATTAGATAAACATTTTTCGTTATTCAATCCACGGAAATTTTATAGATACAGCGCACATGAATTTAATCTTAATGATTTTATATCCAGATAAAATATTGATGTTTTTTGAAAAGTATAGGCGAAATGTGCTTAAGGTTTTAGCCGATTTTGTCCGTGGGACGTCCATTTATAAATATCGTCGGGAAAGACAAATTATCAATAGAGTGAAACCATGGAACGATGAGGATGAATCTCTCTACAATTTCTATTCGTCAATTATTTTAAATGATAGTCTTGTATTTGATGTTGGTGCCAATATCGGTACCAGGACAAAGATATTTTCTCGAATTTGTTCGCTAGTTGTAGCTGTTGAGCCACAGCAATATTGTTTTGATATTTTGGAAAAAGTTTTCAAGCCGGCTGAAAATGTTGTTTTAGTTAATAAGGGGCTTGACTGTGACGCTGGAAACAAAAGTCAGTATATCAGTGATGCCCATACCTTATCTTCTTTTTCTGAAAACTGGATAACAAAGGTTAAGGAATCAGGAAGGTTTTCTGCTTATCAAAACAATATTGCTGTGGCTCAACAGCTACAACTAGCGAACAAATTCGAGAAAATATCTTTGTCCTGGTACCGATATTGGCACCAACATCAAATACAAG
>RKSL01000194.1 GCA_008633435.1 Candidatus Desulfobulbus rimicarensis
ATGAAGGCCATCAACTGTTTGATCATCCAGTGTTTTTTTATCAGATTGGTAGGTAACAGTCAAGGCGACACTTTTCATACCTTCTTCAATGGGCTTACCACTGTACACATCAAAAATATCCGCATGAACGACATGCTCGATTTTATGTGCCAGTATATCCTGTAACAACGCTCCTGCAGCAACGGCTTCAGGAACAAGTAAGGCGATATCACGTTTAACAGAGGGAAAACGTGAAAGCGGCTTAAAAGTTTTTTTAACATGGGATAAATCGAGCATTCCCTCAAGGTCAAGCTCGAGAAAATACACATCCTGCTTAATACCAATTTTTTTGGCAACTGCTCGGGTGAGTTTACTTACCATACCGAGCTGGGTTTCACCATCCATAATCAACAGGGTGGAAGATCCTTCTGCGTACGATTCACCCTGGATGTCATTTGTAGATATAAAGCTAATAACGCCTGAATTTCCTTGCAAGCGAAGCGATTGCAAAATATTTCCTGCCACTCCCTTCATATCAAAGATATCAGATTTTTCACCAGAAAAATAGAGCGTATTTCCATGCGGATAACGGGCTCCGGTTTTGACTGCGCAGAGCTGATACTTCTCATCAGGTTGGTTCTGGCCAGCTACAACAGAAAACACTTTGCCAATTTCAAACAACGCAACATCTGGCTGCTGAAAGTTAATATTCCTTTTGATATTTTCAAGCAATCCAGGAAGCAGCATTGTCCTCATCACCGACTGATCTTCAGAAAGAGGATTCAATAACTCTACACATTCACGGCGCGAATCATCAAGAGAAAGGCCGAGCATATTGAAATGTTGAGCAGTGACAAAGGAATAATTGATGGCCTCATAAAACCCCATGGCGGTACAAAGAGATGCTGTATCCTGCCGTAGCTGTCGTAATGGATCCCGTTTGGGATAATCCATGGCAATGGATGGTTGCGAAACAGGGATTTCATTATATCCATATAGCCGTGCAATCTCTTCTACCAGATCAATCTCTCGTTCAATATCAATTCTGAATGGTGGTACAGTAACAAGGAGAATTTCATCATCCTGTTCCGCTACTTCAAATTCAATATCACGCAAATACTTGGCAACCTGGCTGGATGTCAAGGCAATACCAAGCAGAGCATTGACTCGTGGTACCCTTAATGGAAGTTGAAGTAATGCTTTTCTACCTGGATATGCATCAACACCACCAGGTTCTGCAGTTGCACCGGCAAGATCTATCATCAGCTGTACAGCTCGCTCCATGGCATGAGCGCATCCGTCCGGGTCAACGCCACGTTCAAATCGATACGAAGCCTCTGATGGCAGATTTAAAGTACGCGCTGTACGCCTGATTGAAACCGGATTAAAACAGGCTGACTCAAGCAACACCTCGGTGGTCTGGTCAGTAACTTCAGAATCAAGCCCCCCCATAACGCCGGCAACTGCAATGGGTTTGTCTGCATCACAAATCATTAATGTGTCTGTTGGCAGTTCTCGTGCTGTATTATCAAGAGTTGTGAATGTGTTTTCGTTTTTACGAGGGCAACGAACATGTATTTGTTTACCAGCAATTGACTGAAAATCAAATGCATGCAGGGGCTGTCCATATTCAAGCATTACAAAATTCGTAATATCAACAACATTATTAACCGGACGCATGCCAACGGCCATAAGCTGACGCTGCAACCACCAGGGGGATGGCCCTATTTGTACATTGGTAAGCTTTCGGGCTGCATATCTTGGGCAAAGCTGATGATCTTCTATAATCACAGTAAAATCAGCCGTATCAGCTGATAAATCAGGAAGATCAGTAATTGGTTTTTCGATGGTTTGCCCGGACATTCCTGCTACTTCCCGGGCGATACCAAGCACACTGGCACAATCGGGTCTGTTGGGGGTCAGATCTATCTCGATCATGGTATCATCAAGATCAAGAAGCTCTGTTAGGGGAACACCAGGCGCTATATCTGGAGACAGTTCAAGAATACCGGAATGATCTTCGCCAATACCAAGCTCACGCCATGAACAAAGCATACCCATGGAGACCTCGCCTCGTACTTGAGCTTTTTTTATTTTATGGCCGTCTGGCAGACGAACACCAGGTTTTGCAATGGCTGTTATCAGACCTTCCCTCACATTTGGAGCGCCACAGACAATGGGGACAATATCGTCACCAGTGTCAACCTGGCATAAGGTGAGACGATCAGCATTGTGGTGTTTTTTGACAGAGACCACTTGAGCCGAAACAATGGATTCCAGCCCATTATACAACTTCTGCACAGCATCCACTTCCAGGCCAAGCATGGTAAGACGATCAGCAAGCTGGTCTGTGGGAAGACCGTCAAGGGATATATATTCACTGAGCCAGCTGAGGGTGAATTTCATGGGTACTTTTCCTGTTTAAACAATGCCTGACCAGGAGTGTCAACGGTCAGTGGCGGGACAGATTAAAACTGATTGAGGAACCTGAGATCATTTTCATAGTAGAGCCGAATATCGTCAATGCCATATTTCAGCATTGCAATCCGCTCAACACCAAGACCAAAGGCAAAACCTGAATACTCGTCAGGATCATAACCAACCATCTTGAGAACTTCTGGATCAATGAGGCCAGACCCTAAAATTTCTAACCATCCTGTACGCTTACACACCCGACAGCCAGTTCCACCACATATAACACAGGCTATATCAACTTCAGCACTGGGTTCTGTAAATGGGAAAAAACTGGGACGAAAACGCAAAGGAAGATCCTTTTCAAACATCCTGCGGGTAAAAGAGGTTAGAACACCTTTAAGATCTGCAAACGAGACATCACGATCAACCAGAAATCCTTCTACCTGATGAAACATCGGTGTATGAGTAATATCTGAATCACAACGATACACTTTACCAGGTGCAATATACCGCAACGGCGGTTCCTGATTTTCCATAATGCGTGCCTGCATCGGCGATGTATGGGTACGCAAAAGAATTGACTCTGACACATAAAACGTATCATGCATGTCGCGAGCCGGGTGATGCTTGGGGATATTAAGCGCTTCGAAATTATAATGATCTGTCTCTACATCCGGTCCTTCTGCAACAGCAAACCCCATACCCTCAAAAACTGCGCAAATTTCTTCCATCACTTGGGTAATGGGATGCAGCTTGCCAAAAGAAAGAGCGCGTCCGGGCAAACTGAGATCAACATCACGATCAGTTGTGTCACAACCGGACTCAACAGCATCTTTTTTGTCATGAAAGAGTTCTTCTATTCCTTTTTTAATGGAATTTGCAAGCTGGCCAAGTCTGGGGCGATCTTCCTTGGCGACCTGCCCCAGTTGTCTCATCGTTGTTGAGAAAAGCCCTTTACGGCCAAGAAACCTGACCCTGAACTCTTCTAGATGAGCTATTTCACTTATTGCATGCAGAGCTTCTTCAGCTTCCTGCTTAAGCTTCTGCAGTTCGTTTTCCATTGTCTCCTCAAACGGCATCAAAACCTGCAGCTTTCACAACTTGGGTGAATGCGGCGGGATCAACAATAGCCAGATTTGACAGTACTTTTCTGTCAAGCTCAATATCGGCCTTTTTCAAACCATTGATAAATTGACTATAGTTTACCCCATTTGCACTACTTGCCGCATTAATACGGGTTATCCACAACCGACGAAAATTTCGTTTATTGGTTCTGCGATCACGATACGCATAACAAAGTGCACGATCA
>RKSL01000195.1 GCA_008633435.1 Candidatus Desulfobulbus rimicarensis
GCTCTTACCAAAAATAGTGATTGCTGGAGTTTTTGCGTCAATAAGTGCCTGGAGATTTGCATCTTTTTCCGGCGGATTACTGAAGTGTCGAGTCGAACCAAAGGCTGTAAGTTTTGCATGTTTGAGCGGCACATCTTTCATCTGCTCAAAGTATTCCACTGCCTTGGGATTTGACCCTGGCCACCCCCCTTCAATAAAATCAATGCCGAGTTTATCCAGTTGCTTTGTGATTCGAATTTTATCCACCACTGAAAGATCAAAATTTTCAGCCTGGGTTCCATCGCGCAACGTGGTATCATAAAACTCTATTGTCTGGCTCATAATAATTATTCTTCCTCAGTGGGCATATTGTCTTTATCCAGGGCAAATGCAGAGTGGAGTGCCCGTACAGCAAGTTCAGTATATTTTTCTTCAATCACGCAGGACACCTTTATTTCTGATGTTGAAATCATCATGAGATTAATGCCTTCGTTCGCCATTATCTGAAACATAGTTGAGGCAATTCCTGAGTGATTGCGCATGCCAACACCGACAATAGAGATTTTTACAATAGACTCATCACCTGTGACAGATTCTGCGCCAATATCTCTGGCAACTTTTTTTAGAAGTTCCATTGTCCGGGCATAATCGTTACGCATAACCGTAAAGGTCATATCTGTCATATGACTTTCTCTGGTATTCTGGATAATCATATCAACAAGAATACCGGCATCTGAGATGGGCAGAAAAATCTTTGAGGCAATCCCAGGCTGATCTGGAACTTTTTTAACAGTAATTCGTGCTTCGTTTTTATTGTAGGTAATACCGGAAACCAGCATGGATTCCATAATTTTATCCTCCTCTACGACCCAGGTGCCCTCGTTTTCTGTAAAAGTTGAACGAACATGCAGCGGAACCCGATAACGCTTGGCAAGCCCGACCGAGCGAATCTCAAGAACTTTTGCGCCAAGACTGGCAAGCTCCAGCATTTCGTCATAGGTTATCATGTCAATTTTACGAGCTTTATTACAGATGTTCGGATCGGTTGTAAAGACCCCTTCGACATCAGTAAAAATCTCACAGGCATCAGCATGTAATGCTGCTGCAAGTGCAACCGCAGTGGTATCTGATCCACCTCTCCCCAAAGTGGTGATATCTCCTTTGAGGGTTACCCCCTGAAAACCGGCAATAGTGACAACCTTACCAGCATCAAGATGGGATTGTATTAACTCTGTATCTATTTTATTAATTCTCGCCTTGGTGTGCATTGCATCTGTTTGGATACGTACCTGATCCCCAAGCAACGAGACAGCATCACTTCCGGCAGCCTTCACTGCCATGGCAAATAGCGCTATAGTCACCTGTTCTCCGGTTGATAGCAGCATATCCATTTCACGCAGATCTGGAATTTCCTGTACATCTGCTGCCATTCCCAGCAGCTTGTCTGTTTGCCCGGACATAGCCGATAACACGACAACGACCTGATGTCCCTGCTCTTGATATTTCAGTATTCTTTGGGCCACATTTTTAATTTTTTCAGTGGAACCTACCGAAGTGCCACCAAATTTGCACACGATGAGCGACATAAAATACCACAATTAAAATGGTTAGGTAAAATGCAGGAAAGTTCCCCGACATTTCACATTTTAAGAGAAAAAGACAGTACTATCTGCTAAAACGCAGAATATATAAATTTAAGACGTATTTATAATTTTGCAAGCTCTATAACTCCCATTTTCCCTGCTCTTTAAAAATCCATGCCAGCCAAACCTTTTCATATCGTTTTAGTCGAACCGGAAATTCCGCCAAATACAGGGTCTATTGCCCGTCTTTGCGGGGCAACAAATTCTGTTCTTGATTTAGTTCATCCGTTGGGTTTCAGTACGGATGACAAGCATTTAAAAAGGGCAGGTCTGGATTACTGGCCCCATGTCAGTATTAAACACTGGCAGAATTTTGATGAATTTTTAGATGCCCAGGATGAGAACAGACTGTTTTTCATGACCACCAAGGCCGATCGACCTTATCATGCAGCCACATTCACGCCTGGTGACAGGATACTCTTTGGCAGGGAAACTCAAGGGATTGCAGAGGATATTCTTGCCCTGTACCAGGACCGCTGCTATACCATTCCCATGGAGAATACCCATATCCGAAGCCTTAATCTTGCCATGAGCGCAGGAATTGTTTTATATGAAGCCTTGAGACAGGTGCAGATTCAGCCCTGAAACAAGGCATAATGTACCTTTCATCTGCTGAAAGATTGTACGTAACAGAAAAATCATAAAGGAGACTTCATGCCTGAGAGAATTTATAATTTCAGTCCCGGCCCGGCCACTCTTCCTGTTGAGGTTCTTGAGGAAGCGGCTAGAGATATTGTCAACTTTAAAAATAAGGGTATTGGCCTGATAGAGTTAAGCCATCGATCCAAAGAGTTTATGGCTGTTGCTGAAGAAACAGAAACCCTTATACGGCAGCTCCTTGCAGTACCCGAAAACTATAAGGTTCTGTTTCTCCAGGGGGGTGCTTCTTCCCAGTTTTTTATGATCCCCATGAATCTGCTGGGTAACGGAAAAAAAGCAACGTATCTTAATACCGGGGTCTGGTCAAAAAAAGCGATCAAAGAAGCTGAAAACTTTGGCGATATCACTGTTGCGTATTCCAGTGCTGATGTCAGCTTTAATCGAGTTCCGCAAGAGAACGAATACAATGTTACGCCGGGTTCAGAATATCTGTATCTTGTATCAAATAATACCATTTATGGAACCCAGTTTGCCTCTTTTCCAGAAAAAGAGACCATGCTTGTCTGTGACATGTCCTCAGATATTCTTTCCCGGCCACTGGATATAGCAAAATTTGGTATTATTTTTGCCGGTGCCCAGAAGAACATGGGCCCTGCGGGCGTAACAGTGGTCATCATTCGGGATGATCTGCTTGACCGGGTAGCAGATAATGTCCCTACAATGCTTAAGTACAAAACCCATGCTGATAAAAGCTCAATGTTTAATACGCCGCCCACCTTTGCAATTTATTGTGTGGGTCGAGTCATGAACTGGTTGAAAGCCCAGGGCGGTGTTGCAGCCATGCAGAAAATTAACGAAAAGAAAGCCAGCCAAATTTATCAGGTCATAGATTCTGGTGATTTTTATAGGGGGCATGCGGAAAAAGCGTCAAGATCCATGATGAACATTGCCTTTAATCTGCCCACTTCCGAGCTTGAGGCAAAATTTATAAGCGAGGCCGCTGCAGTGGGGCTTGATGGCCTTAAAGGTCACCGTTCCATTGGTGGCTGCAGAGCATCTATCTATAACGCCTTTCCAGCAGAAGGTGTCGATAAACTGGTAGACTTTATGACTGGTTTTGCCGCTGATAACAGCTGAAGTCACTGATTCAAAGGGGGGATGGATCATTCTCTCCCCCCTGCCCTCTTTACTTTATTCCACACCCGGGTTCTCTCTTGCATTACCAAGGACATATTATCAGACCGCCCAGCGAGGCAAACTCAATAATTCTGCAGGTTACTACTGGGTGTTCCCATAACCGTTGCACGTTTTGCGGTGCGTACCAGGGACAACGCTTCCAGATTAAAGACAGCGCAATTATTGAAGAGGATCTTGATTTTGCCGCTTTGCATTGTACAGCACAGTCGACGGTTTTCCTTGCCGACGGCGATGCTCTGGTGATACCTCAAAAACGTCTTGTAACACTATGTAAACAAATAAGAAAAAGACTGCCGTTTGTTCGACGAATACATCTTTATGCCAATTGCCGGGATATTCTTGCAAGAACAGAGACTGAACTTGCTGAACTCAAAGAAGCAGGTCTTGGCCGAATTTACATGGGACTTGAAAGCGGCCATGACAAAACACTTGCTGCGATTTGTAAAGGGGCAACAGCGGCAGAGATGATAACAGCCGGACAGCGGGTAAAAAAGGCAAGGATTTTTCTTTCCATAACCTGCTTGCTCGGTATTGCCGGCATACGCTACTCTCTGCAACATGCCGTTGATACCGCTGAAGTGCTTAACCAGATCGGCCCCAATCAGATTGCAATTCTCACGCTGATGCTTCTGGACAACACTGCACTTGGACAGGCAGCAGCTGCTGGACGGTTCACAATGCCGGACAAACTGGGATTGTTTCAGGAACTGCGAACACTTGTTGCTGCAATAGATGTAAAAAAATCGCAGCTGCAGGCCAATCATGCTTCAAATTATTTTTCGCTGGACGGCAGGCTGCCCCGGGATAAAGAAATTTTTCTGGCCACAATAGATCAGGCCATTGCCGGAGCACTTGACCTCAAACCGGAAACCTTGCGTGGATTATAAGCAGGAATACATGAAAATGATCAACTGTAAATAAATACAAACAGATCGTCATTAACGCTTATTCGCAGCCGTCCCTCATGATTTTTCCCATATACTTCCCATCCTGGCGCCCCCTTTATTTCACAATGTAGACATTGTGGTGAGTGGACATCCCGTTCCCGGTCATTCCAGGAGACGAGAGTTGCGTATTCATTGTCTTTTAAGGCAAGGATTTCCGCTATGGATTTTGCCTGGTCAAAATCAAGGGCATATTGTTCTATGATAATTCTCATCTGTTGCATTGTCTGAATTCCGGATAAATTGAGCCATATTCGCCAGCCACACAAAGCTATGAAAGTTAACCGCTGTGGCATGGCACGTGGTAGATGCTGCGACTTTCAGGTAAACGTGCTATCTACTCTCTAACAGTGTCCCTGCGACTACTTACCATTGTTCTGTCATGCAAATACGCAGGATATGCATTAAGATTATGGGTATACTTTTTATCCATGTTTTGCTACAGATTTTTTCACATAAATCTTTTAATTTGCGTTTTACGGAGGGAACTTAATGCCGAAGAAGAGGTTCATTGCTTATCTAGCGGTATTTTCATGTTTGTTAATCACCACAGGTTGCGTCCAAAAAGGGACTAAACTTCCGAAACCTGGTCCTGATCAAACGCAGAACAATGAAAAAACCTATAAAGGCAGAGTGCTGGCTAAGTCAGTACAACAGAAAAAACAGAAAACATTGACCTTGAGTATTCGCAAGAATAACAAGTCACAAACAATTACCCTGCCTTTTACTCTGCAGACAAAGGGTATTGGCCATGCTGTAAAAGGACGATATATTATTGTAAACACAAAAAAGAATGATGGGGTATTTACTGTTACTGAAATTATCCCTGATTTTTCCGGTTTAATGGCAGGTGTACAAGAAATTTCAATAAATGATGTACAGAAAAAACTGTATACAAAAAAGAATTTTGCACTGATTGACACTCGCTCTCATCTCGCATTTCA
>RKSL01000196.1 GCA_008633435.1 Candidatus Desulfobulbus rimicarensis
TGTCAAAATCACTACCACACTATCCAGTTCCGGTTTTTCTTATTGCACAGTTAGCATTAAATAAAAAAGTTCAGGGACAACAATTGGGGGAAATAACACTTATAAAAGCGCTTGAGTTTTTGTGGCAAGTCAATCAACAAATGCGTGCTTATGCTGTTGTTGTCGATTGCATTAATGCGTTACTTGAGAAATTCTATCAGAAATATGGATTTCAATATTTATACAAAAAGCATGGTAAAATTAGAATGTTTTTACCAATGAATACGGTGGGGCAACTGTTTGAAGGCAGAGGGTAATTCACAAGAATTACAGAACAATGCAATTAACCTGACCACAAAAACCTGGCGCTTTTTTGCGGCAGGTTATAGCGGTCGGAACAGGGAAATCGTATGGATACAATAATCTGTTATTGTCATGACTACACTGTTCAGGATATAGAAAATGATGCGAAACGTCACGGTCGCTCAACAATCATGGAGCGCATCATGGCTGAATCAAAAGCCGGTAACTGCAACTGCCGGGAGAACAACCCGAAAAAGAAATGATGTCTTAACGATGTTCGCCAGGTGGTGAACAACATTTTACAGCCAGACCTCAAAAACAGCAACCCAGGACTGCCCATGGCGGAATGAGCAGCAAAATTATACCTCAGAATATAATAATCAGGTTTTCAATTCTGATTTGCCAACCTTAAAGGGACTTTTTTTATTCCTCTGCAAACCTCATGCTTTCAAATGGGAGATAAATGAAAGAACTGCACAAAGTAATCCTCTATATTGTCATTCTTTGTCTCATTCTAACTCCATTGAGTCCTCTACTTGCAGGTGAAACCAGCTTGGCTACCAAACCATCTATTTTTGAAAAAGCAAAAAAATGGTTCAGTGGGAACTTGTCGAGTAACAGAAGGAAAATCAAGGCATTACAGGATGAGATAAAAAATCGGGAAAAGGTTCTGGTTGCTATGGATAAATTTATGACTGATGCAACCAACAACGCCCGCCCCCGCTGTGCAGGAGGAACGGTAACCGTTTCATTTCCAGATGACCCCCGTGAGGAAATACGTAGCGAGATTCTTGAACTGAAGAAAAAGATAAAGAAACTACAGGATTGATATATGGGTAGTTGAGGTTTGTACCTGAATCCAGCCTGCACGGAAATCCGAGGACAGATCATGTTTCCTCCTTTTCCTGGGCAATAAACAAAGCTCTGCCCCGCTTTGTCGGAAGGTCTTTACTGGGTGCCCTCAGTTGAGGATACATTCTTCATGGCTGAGACCCATTCAAAAACTCTTCTAAATTAGTTGTCCGTCATTATCTGGTTCCTCATTTTTATCATCAGGATTATTTGCATCCATTCCACTCTAGTGTCATGTCAACTGTCGAGTGTCGGTTAAAGTCTGGATAATTTGATCCGCGCATCATCCGCAGTAAACTACCAGTTGACTTTTGCCTCTTTATTGTTCCGGTGCTTTTGCCAGGCGGACGCTTCCCGTTTGACCTCTTCGACATTGTTGGTCCTGCGCCCAAGGCAATGACCAATGAGAATATTCAATTCGATCTCAACAATATTGAACCAGCTCCAATACCTAGGTGTGTATGCGCATTCAAGTTGTCCATCACCAAAGTTATCTTGTCAGCTTTTTGGTATTCTCTGGCAATCTCCTTGAGAAACTGAGCCCAGTCTCTTTTTGTTTTCTTCTCAGTTATTTTCACCATACCTCCTCCAGTGTTCAATGGAAAAACATATCATACCTCCAGAATTTCCAGTGAGTAATAATGTCATTTATACTAAGCTGTTATGAGGTTTGCGTGATAGGGTCTTGATCGAACGGCATGATTTTTGTGGTATCTCTTAATCAAGCAGAAGGAAAAGTGGCGGCACTATGTTACCTGCAGAATCTTCAGATCCATCAGCTTCTAGTTCAGTCCTCATATCCATGAGGGCTTTGGCAGTGGCCAGAATGGTATTGGAAGCTGTTTCAGGCACATAGTGAATATGGCTTTCGCCGAAGGTGTAGTTTGCGGGTAAAAAGAGAATCTTGTTACTGCTCATCCATCCTTTGGGAAGTCGGTTTTTGTGGTAGTTAAAAATAGTCCGTACAGCAGTTTGAACGCCGTCGATATAGCGGGTATCGATGTAGTCATTAGGTTGCGGTGGCATGAGGAACATGATAATTTTGTTGTTATGCACCGCCCATTCAAAAAACGGTGAGACGTGTTCATTGATATTGTACGGGGCATTTGTGGGTATATATTCGATACATACACCATCCAGCACATCTTCAAGAGACCGTATAAGCCCGCCATCTTTCTTCCAGCTCCGGGCGTTCATAATAATAGTCTTGTCAGGAAAGTGGGCTTCCACAGCCAGTAGCTTATCGCGTGTCATGGTGGAAGAAGAATTGCTTTCATCCAAAATAAGCAGGTAAGGTGTTGAATACCCAAAGCTTTCTATGTAAGCAATATGCCCCTGACTGCCATTCCAGTTGATGTCGTGGTAGGGGATTTCAACGATGGCTTTGTGATGTGAAAAATTATTGAATATAGTAGCCTGCTGGTTGTGTGGCAGAGACGCAATGGGCACATAGTTGGCAACGATTCCCCAGCTGTTGTCAGCGACGTATGGCCACTGACTGCGATCGGTCATTGCGGCGGTGATAGAAGGGGAGGCTGTAGACCCCAGGTCGACAACAACCTCATAGGCTTCTACGCCAGATGCGATCATTATCATAAATACAACAGCAATGGTGCAAGCGAGTTTTCGTGGCAGCAACGTCATAAGTTTTCCTCAAATAGTCTTTTATTTACATACTCTTTCAAGCGGATGTCCAGAGTCCCCAATTCCTAGATGGGCAATGGCCTGTTAGGTGAGCTTAAGAATTGTCCTTCCAGTCACTTTCTTTGGCATGATCAAGAAATAATGATCTGGAAATCACGTATGTATCCGTATGTAACGCTAAAGAGAGCATCTTTACAATATCCTCTTATCACACTCACTTTATAATAGCATATATAGAGTGAGTGTCCTCAAAAGTTATCAGTTCGGAACAGGGGTATTTCTTTAGTGCAGACTTGAATTATAAAATGTTGGGGAATGATTTGGTCAGCAGGTCTGCAAGGACGCTCCAGGGAGCTTGTTGGACTATACCTGTAAATCGTGATCAGTCTTAGAAGGGGCATTGTCAATAATACGGCCTGTATTTCATACTCATACGAGTATCGTGGGGGATGGGGCATGTCATCATTTTGCCCTTGGCGGTCGATTGCGTTGTATTTTTTGCGGCTACTAAGAAGAATCGTGTAATGTATTATCGTATAAATCTTGTGCAAAAGATGTTCTTCTGAGTAGCTCCTTTTAGCAGGCATTATTCCGGATAATTGTGCAGAACCTTGAAATATGTTCATCGGTTGTTAGAAATGAAGTGACCAGGCGGACAAAACAGGTCTTCTTGTCAAGGGTAACGTCTCTGGGAAGAGCCAGTGACGGCCATTCGTAAAAGCTGGCTCCCTGCTGGTGCAGTGTGTCAGCCAGTTGCCGGGGCATGGTTATAAAAATTTCATTGGCCTGGCAGGGCCATTGCCTGGTTATCTGAGGGAATTCTTCCAGAGCATTGGCAAGCTCTGCGGCTTTGGTATTGGCGTGGGTAGCCAGCTCCTGCCAGTGATTGTCCTGGAGCCAGCCGACAAACTGGGCACCAAAGAACCGTCCCTTGGAGATAAGGTGACCGCTTCGTTTTCTCTTTTGGGCAAAATCCGTTGCCAGATCCCGGTTAAAAAAGATGACGGCTTCTGCTGCCAGCCCACCGCATTTGGTTGCTCCCAGGGTCAGAATATCGACTCCGGCTTTCCAGCTTATCTCAGCTGCACTGCAGCGCAGGGCAACCAGTGCATTGACAAAACGGGCACCGTCCAGGTGAACGTTCAGCCCGTGGCCATGGGCAAAACTGCAGAGCTGGCGGAGCTCTTCTGCGGTGTAGACCTGTCCAGCCTCGTTGGCCTGGGTAATGGACAATGCCCGGCATGCCGGGGTGTGGGGAGGCTCTTGGGCAAGGGTTGCAAAATAGTTTTCCAGATGGCGTAGGGTGACCTTGCCAGCGTTGCGGGTGATGGGGATAGGCCGTGCGCCGCCTGTGAAAAATTCAGGTGCTGTGGATTCGTCAAGATATATATGGGCATGGTGGTGGCAGAGTACTGTTTCCCAGGGCTTGACAAGGCTTGCCAGGGCTAGTGAATTTGCTGCCGTGCCAGTGGCCACAAAAAATACAGTGAGTGGATGGCCAAAAAACGTTTCCAGTGCTTCTACTGCCCTGTTGCACCAGTGATCATCGCCATAACCATGGGTGAAACCAGTGTTGGCCTCTGCTATGATTTCTAGAATTTTTTCGGAGGCTCCTGCCTGGTTGTCACTGCCAAATTCCATTACTTCTCCTGCGTGGATAGGGTATTTCGCTGCATTTCCCGCAACATCAAATCAGCCAGCGCAATGGCTGTTCCGCATTCGATGACCACTGGGATACGCAGGGCAATACAGACATCATGCCGCCCTTCGATGAGCAGCGTCTCAACGTCATTATGGTCAAAATTATAGGTTTCCTGGGCAATACCGATACTGGATGTTGGTTTGATTGGAACTCTGAAAACGATGTCATTGCCATTGGTTATGCCACCGTTGATGCCTGCGGCAAAGTTGGTTGCTGTGGTGCCTCTGTTGTCAATTATGCGGTCATTATGTTCACTGCCTTTCATGGCTGCTGCCCTGAAACCTGAACCAAACTCAATGCCACGGGTGGCTGGGATGGCAAAGATCATGTGGGCGATTACTGCCTCAACAGAATCAAAAAACGGTTCGCCAAGGCCAACGGGCAGACTGCTGCAGCAACATTCTATAAGGCCGCCAATGGAGTCTTTACTTTGGATGGCTTTTTCGACGGCGCCGGATATATCTGTGCTGCCACCTGCCTCTATCAGAGTTGCACAGACTGTGGCTGGCGCAATGAACTTTTTGGCAAGCACTCCGGCAGCAACAATGCCCAGGGTAATTCTACCCGAAAAATGGCCACCGCCTCTGGGGTCGTTATAGCCGTTATACTTCTGCTGCGCAGTATAATCAGCATGGCCGGGACGGGGGTGGTGCCAGAGATTGTCATAATCATCAGATTGAATATTGGTATTTTCAAAAACAATGGTTAGTGGCGCACCCGTTGTTTTTCCCCTGAACACGCCTGAAACAATGCGGGGCAGATCCGGTTCAACCCTTGGCGTTGTTCCACGTCCTCCGGCTCGTCTGCGGGCAAAATCCTCTGTAAGATCCTCTTCGCAAAACGCAATTCCCGCCGGACAGCCGTCAACTACGACACCAATCTGGATGCCATGACTTTCGCCAAAAATGGAAACCCGGAACATGCGGCCAAAACTATTCATTGTATTCGCTCCTCAGCTTGCGGAAAACGTATTGTGCCTCGATCGGCTCGGTTTGGGCTGTATCGTCGTCATGTACCAGCAATATCCGGTCAAGTATTGGAGCCATGGGTAGCGAGGCTTCGAATGCACCGATATCGTAATGACTGTCGACAGTGCGGGAATGCCCCCTCTGGTCAACCGTTACGGTGGAGAGTGTGAGGGCTTTGTCCCGGGCAGGACTGGAGTAATAAATTCTGTGGGTGAGGGTAACTCCGCCATTTTCCCGCAGGGGGGCTAACTCCGGGTCAACAGCCAGCAGGTCAGTATCTGTGGTGCTCATGCTACAGCTGGCAGTGTCATCGAGATTGCCGCCCATGGAGATAATTTCAATCTGGCCTGCACAGTTATTGCCATTGTTGGCAGCCAGCAGAGTGTTGGTCATAAAGAACTCACCGCTGTTGTTGATGGCAGCGTCTGCAAAAGCGGTATTATGGGCAACCGTATTGTGGATCAGTGTAATCTGTGCGTAATTATCTATTGCCGCACCTCTATTTGCCTGATTGGCACTGATGGTGGTATTGAGGAGTGCGGCTATGCCCTCATTGGTGATACCTCCACCGGACAAAGCGTGATTGGAATACAAGGTTGAGGCGTCGACAATGAGGTGTGCGCCTGGAGCATTGTAGATTGCACCGCCTTCATTTTCAGAACTGTTTTCGTAGAGGGTCGATTCAGAAATTTTGCAGACCCCCCGGTTGAATAAACCAGCGCCACTGTCGCCAATTGTCTCCCCTGCAACAGAGTTATTTTCTGCGCTGCAATTTATCAGGGTCAGCTTTGCCGAATTCCGGATACCTGCTCCTCCCTGCTGATCAAACGGCAGACCGGCTGGCAGCTTACCGTTTATAAAAGATACACCCCGAATGGTCACTGATACACCAGGTGTAATTACATCCAGAACCCGGTCAAGCTCATCGGCTGAAATAAAGGTTTGTCCGGCTCCCTTGCCAATGATTGTCAGATCTTCGGTTATGTCAAGATCTCCTGTCTGGGCAAGGTCATCGTTTGCCCCTTCAAGGGTCAGGTGAAAGGTGCCTGATGGCAGGTTGATAGTGTCAGCTCCGGGCAGGGCATTGGTTTCTTGAATTGCAGCTCGCAAGGTACAGAAAGGGATAACAAAGGGTGGATTAATTATGAGGTAGGCAACACAGAGTCCGTTGCCCGGGGTCAGATCTGCCACATCGTATCCGGAGCGTACTGTAAACGATTTTGCCTGGAGCGAAGAGCAGCTCAGACTCAGTACGCTGAGAATGCCCACTAAAAGAAAGGAGGAAAACCAACTTTTTTTACTGTGTATCGTTATGGGGGTGGCTGTCTTTTTCATGGCTGATTTTTTCTCAGGTTGGATATTTCTGGATGGCCAGCATGGTGTCGGCACCTTTTTGAAATTGATAATCCACTGGAATCTGCTCTGTTGCATACCCGTTGCTCGTGAGCATTTCAACCACAGGGGCAACATGGGGCGAAGGTTTTCCTTCGAGTGTATACAGCGGATAAATGCGAACTTCCTCAGCCACCCGGCAGAGTTCAAGTATTGCTGCTATGTGGCTGTTTAAAGAAAACTGTTTGCTGTAGAGAAACAGGAAATGGGAGCAAAGTGCAAGCTGAAATTTTTTGGCTGAAAGGTGTTGACGAGGCTCGGAGCGTGNNGAGCGTGCCACGCCGCAGTGGCCGATTTGTATAGTTGGTTGTTGTTGGCGATCATGATCCAGCCTTGCTGGTTTTTCCGGGAAAGGCAGGTGGGGCAGGGCGGCCGCCAGATAGCGTCCCTGCAGCTTGCCGGTTGTATAGTCGTGAAGAAAATTTTTCATGGCGGCCATGCGTGTTCTGCCAAGTTCCTCTGGGTTTTTTATGGTTGTCCAGAGAAAGTCATCCACATTGGCTGTGACCTGCGCCATGACAACGGGGTACACCTTATTGATCTGCTCCTTTATCTGTTCTGCGGAAAACCTGTAGAGAGGGTCTACAGAAATGACCCTGCCTCCATCTGCATGGAGTTCGCTGTTAAAGGATGCAGGCCCGTCGCCGCAACCCAGAATAATTCCGGCAAGATCATCCTCACTCAGATTGAACATCAGCCGGTACTCTGCAAGTGAGCGTCCCCAGGGGATAATCTCAGCAAGCTGCATGTTTGCCAGGGCGTAAAGTGACTTTATGTGTCAAGCGTACTGAAAAAATCATTACCCTTGTTGTCGGTGAGGATAAATGCGGGAAAATCTTTGACCTGTATTTGCCATACTGCCTCCATACCCAGTTCAGGATAGTCGATACAGGTAACCTTGAGAATGGATTTATCAGCAAGTAATGCGGCTGGCCCGCCAATAGAACCCAGGTAGAATCCGCCATGCTTCCGGCAGGCATCGGTCACCTGTTGGGAACGGTTGCCCTTGGCCAGCATAACCATTGATCCGCCGTTCTCCTGGAATAGATCAACATAGCAGTCCATGCGTCCGGCCGTGGTCGGGCCAAAAGAGCCGGAGGGTTTTCCGGGTGGAGTTTTGGCTGGCCCTGCATAATAGACCGGATGGTTTTTCAGGTAATCCGGCAAGGGGGTGCCGTTATCCAGCAGGCTCTTCCATTTGGCGTGGGCAATGTCACGTCCGACAATAATCACTCCGCTAAGCAGCACCCGGGTGGAAACCGGATACTTATCCAGCTGGGCAACTATTTCAGCCATGGAACAGTTGAGATCAATGGGGACGGCAGTCGTGTCGCTCTGGTTGCGATACTGTTGAGGAATGCGAGTACCCGGCGTGTAATCAAGTTTTTCCAGCCATAATCCTTCCCTGTTGATTTTTGCCCGGATATTACGATCTGCCGAGCAGGAAACACCCATGCCAATGGGGCAGGATGCGCCATGGCGAGGCAGCCGGATGACCCGGACATCGTGGGCAAAATATTTACCGCCAAACTGGGCGCCAATGCCAAGTTTTCGACTCTTTTCCAGTAAAATGTTCTCCAGCTCAAGATCACGAAAGGCACGGCCCTGTTTATTACCGCTGGTGGGCAGTGCATCCAGATATTTAGTGCTGGCCAGTTTAACTGTTTTTAAGTTGGCCTCAGCACTTGTGCCGCCAATGACAAAGGCCAGATGATAGGGCGGGCAGGCTGCAGTGCCCAGGGTTTTCATCTTGTTTGTGAGAAAGGCAATAAGGGTCTCCCGGTTGAGCACAGCCTTGGTTTCCTGAAAGAGAAAACTCTTGTTGGCACTGCCACCGCCCTTGGCAATAAATACAAACGTATATTCATCGCCGGTGGTTGCATAAATATCTATCTGAGCTGGCAGGTTATCTCCAGTATTGACCTCTTCATACATGGTGAGCGGCGCTGTCTGTGAGTAGCGCAGGTTGTCATTGTGGTAGGTGGCAAAAATGCCGGCGGAAAGCTGCTCGGCATCGTCGCAGTCTGTCCAGATGTGTTGCCCCTTTTTAGCCATGACAATGGCTGTGCCCGTATCCTGACAGATGGGCAAAACTTCGTTGGCAGCAATTTCGGCATTCTGCAGCATGGCCAGGGCGACTGCTCTGTCATTATCTGAGGCTTCCGGATCTGTCAGGATTGCTGCTACCTGGGAATTATGATCGGGTCGAAGAAAAAAAGAGATGTCGTGCATGGCCTGCGCTGCAAGATGTTTGATTCCTTCAGCTTGAATTGTAACAAGAGTATTCTCACCAAAGCTGGCCGTTGAGATATATTGTTGGGAGTCCTCAAGTTTTCTGTAAATGGTCGTGTCGTCGCCGGTGGGAAAGGGGTTTTGGTAGCTAAATGTGGTCATTGCAGTACCTCGTCAAGATCAAAACATTATAACAATCAGATTTTCGCGGATATCTACGCTGTGTGTGAAAGATTCATTCATATCTGTAAAAAGAGAGTATACACAGGATAATAAAGAAATGTGCAGAAAATTTGGCCGGGATTTGGTAAAAAACTATTGCCTGTACCGCTGTCTATAGGGTAATGATGGGTGGTTAAGCACGCTACCGGATACGTTTTGCCGGTTATGCCGAAATTATGACTATACAAGGAGTACACGTGGCTTTTGACAGTAATGACAATAAACGCTGGTTTTCTGGTAACGAGGCCATAGCTCGTGGTGCCTGGGAAGCCGGTGTGCAGGTTGCATCCGGCTATCCGGGAACACCATCCACAGAGATTATGGGCAATCTTGCTCGTTATGAAGGGGTGTATGCCGAATGGGCACCCAACGAAAAAGTTGGCCTTGAAGTAACCATAGGCGCATCCTTTGCCGGGGTACGGGCACTGGCCACCATGAAGCATGTCGGGCTGAACGTTGCTGCTGATCCACTCTTTACTGCGGCCTATACCGGCGGACGTGGCGGGCTTGTAGTGCTTGATGCCGATGACCCGCAGATGCACTCTTCGCAGAATGAGCAGGACAACCGAAATTATGCCTTTGCTGCCAAAGTCCCAATGCTTGAGCCTTCTGATCCTTCCGAGGCCAAGGAAATGCTTAAAACCGCCTTTGAGCTGAGCGAAGAACTTGACACTCCGGTTCTCTACAGAATTACCACCCGTATTGCCCATGTCAAAGGCGTGGTCGAATTGAGGGATCGTCCTGAGGTCGCACCAGGCAGCATTGAAAAAATGCCGGGTAAATTTGTCATGCTGCCCGGCAATGCCAGAATGCGGCGGATTGAAGTCGAAAAACGCATGGCCACTGCCCGTGAACTTGCCGAAACACTGCCCATTAACCGGGTGGACGATGGCGACCGCACACGGGGCTTTATCACCTCGGGTACACCCTATAATTATGTGAAAGAAGCCTTTCCTGAGGCTGCTGTTCTCAAGCTTGGCATGGTCTGGCCGCTGCCGGAAAAAATGATCCGTGAATTTGCCGACTCTGTTGATGAACTCTATATAGTCGAAGAGCTTGATCCCTTTCTTGAAACCCATATCAAGGCCATGGGCATTGACTGTCATGGCAAGGATCTGATCCCTAATCAGGGGGAGCTTAATTCCTTTATTGTCCGAAAATCCATTGACCCGGCAAGCATTGGTGATCTGTTTGAGCCGCTTGAGTTACCCATGCGACCGCCCAATATGTGTGCGGGGTGTCCGCACCGGGGTGTTTTCTACGGTCTGTCCCGGATGAAAGATGTTTTTGTGTCCGGCGATATTGGCTGTTACACCCTGGGGTTTCTGCCACCGCTTTCTGCCATGGATTCCTGCGTCTGTATGGGCGCCTCGGTCACGATTGCCCATGGTATGTCCAAAGCACTTGGAAAAGAGGGCGAGGGCAAGCTGGTTGCAGTGCTGGGTGATTCCACCTTTATGCACTCCGGCATTACCGGCCTGCTCAATGCCGTCTACAACGAGTCCTATGCCACTGTGATTATTCTAGATAACCGGATCACAGCCATGACCGGCCATCAGAACAATCCGGCCTCGGGTAAGAACATCAAGGGCGAACCGGCCAATGCCATCAACCTTGAAAAACTCTGTGAAGCTGTCGGCGTAAAACGGGTGGTTGTGGTCAATCCCCATGATATTGATGAATGCCGCAAGGTGCTCAAAGAGGAAATCGCCTCCACTGAACCCTCAGTTATTATCAGCCGGGCACCATGTGTGCTTATCCCGGAGGAGATCAAACGCAAAAAACCGGTTTATTCGACAAATTTTGATAACTGCACTGGATGTACCGCCTGCATCAGGCTTGGCTGCCCGGCAATCAGCTGGCATCCGCTTACACCGGAAGAGGCGGTCGAACGGGGATATACGAAAAAACAGAAAGGATATGCCGAAATTACTGAGGTGCAGTGTAACGGCTGTGGCCAGTGTGCCTGCCTGTGTAAGTTTGATGCCATCAACATCCGGGAGGCAAACTGATGAAACAGAGTGGAAATATTTTATTCTCAGGCGTTGGCGGGCAGGGGATTCTGCTTGCCAGTGAGTTGACAGCCTATGCCCAGCTGGAAGCAGGTTTTGACGTGAAAAAGAGCGAGGTTCACGGCATGGCTCAGCGGGGTGGTTCGGTTGAGGCGCATCTGCGCTATGGCGAGCGGGTGTATTCTCCGCTTATTGAGCCGGGTACGGCTGATATTCTGGTTGCTTTTGAAATTCTTGAAGCTGCCCGTTATCTGCCCTATCTCCACAAAGACAGCGCCGTGGTAGTGAATACACAGAAGATCTTACCGCCGGCAGTCGCCATGGGTAAGGCCAGTTATCCTGATGATATACTGGACGAGCTGACCTCAAGGGGCATAAATGTTGTGGCTCTTGATGCCTTTGCTGTTGCCCGGGAAGTAGGTGAACTGCGCACGGCCAATGTGGCCATGGTTGGGGCTATGTCCAACTTTTTATCTGTGCATAAGCAGGCTTTTCTGGACGTGATTGACACAAAGGTGAAGGAAGCGTTTCGCGAGGTGAATAAACAGGCTTTTGAGCTGGGGCGAAAGCTGGTGTATAGCTGAAGAGTTGCACTATATTGAGATGATTTGTCAGCTGCGCTTAAGCAGCATGTGTATCCAGGGTGATACGACGGGGAGGAAAGTGGAATGAATTGGGAAGAGGTAGAAAAATTGCCACGGCCGGGTTTGGAATCGATTCAGCTGCAACGGCTGCAGAAGCTGGTTCATCGGGTGTATGCGACCGTTGAACCCTATAAAAAGAAAATGGATGAGGCCGGGGTACAACCGGGAGACATCCAGAGTCTTGCTGATCTGCGCAAACTGCCCTTTACCACGAAAGATGACCTGCGGGATAATTATCCCTTTGGCCTGTTCACCGTGCCCATGGATGATGTGGTTCGGGTTCATGCCTCATCCGGTACCACGGGTAAGCCTACTGTGGTCGGGTATACGGCGAAAGATATTGAAATGTGGGCTTCTGTCATGGGACGTGCCCTGGCAATGGCTGGTGTAACCCGGGGCGATATGGTGCATAACGCCTACGGATACGGCTTGTTTACAGGTGGGCTTGGTGCCCATTACGGTATTGAGCATCTGGGAGCAACTGTTATTCCGGTATCTGGCGGAAATACCAAACGGCAGATTACCATTATGCGGGATTTTGGTTCTACAGTCCTTCTTGCCACGCCTTCGTATGCCTTGAATCTTGCAGATGCCATGGCCGATGTTGGAGTTTCTCCAAAGGATCTGAAACTGCGGGTTGGTATCCATGGTGCCGAGCCGTGGAGTGAGAACATGCGTGAGGAGGTGGAACGTAAGCTGGGGATCAGGGCAGTGGATATTTACGGACTGTCCGAGGTTATCGGGCCCGGAGTAGCCATGGAATGTCTGCAAACTGATCGGGGGATGCATATCCTTGAAGATCATTTCCTGCCTGAAATTGTTGACCCTGACACCTTTGAACCACTGCCTTACGGAGAAGCTGGCGAGCTTGTCTTTACCACCCTTACCAAAGAGGCGTTCCCGATTATTCGTTATCGGACAAAGGATATCTCCCGTCTCATTGCCGAGCCATGTAGTTGCGGACGAACTCTTGTCCGTATGGAAAAAGTCACCGGGCGCACCGATGATATGCTTATTATCCGAGGCGTCAATGTCTTCCCCAGTCAGGTTGAGCATGTTTTAATGGGTGTTGAAGGCGTTGAGCCGCATTATCAGATTGAGGTCAACAGGCAGGGAAATCTTGATACCATGTCTGTGTTGGTTGAAGTCAGTGATGAGGTCTTTTCCGATGAGGTGCGGGTACTTGAAAATCTGACCAAACAGATCCAGGTGGAAATCAAGGATCTGCTTGGGGTCACCTGTGCTGTGAAGCTGGTGGAACCACGTACTATACAGCGTTCTGAAGGCAAGGCGCAACGTGTCATTGATAATCGCAAGCTCTAATCCGTAAACCCTGAATTACAACCCGGAGGGGTACCATGCGAGTAGAACAGATTTCTGTTTTTTTGGAAAATACATCAGGCCGATTGGCCGAAATCACCCGTGTTCTTGCTGATAATTCTATAAATATCAGGGCGCTTACTGTTGCTGATACGGCAGATTTCGGTATTCTTCGTCTTATTGTTGATAAGGTGGATGAGGCCAAAATAACATTAAAAGACAACGGCTTTACTGTGGGCAAGACCAATGTGGTTGCTGTTGAGGTTCCTGATCAGGCAGGTGGTCTGGCCAGTGTTCTGAAAACAGCGGAAACAGAGGGGCTGAATGTCGAATATATGTACGCTTTTGTCAACAAATCAGGAAAAAATGCGGTGTTGATCTTTCGTTTTGATGAGATGGACAAGGCCATAGCGGCCATGCAGGGCGCAGGTTTTGTCTTGCTCGACGGCGCCCAGATTTGTGGTCTATAGTCGGGATATTTCACGCATTTCGCGATGACCTTTGTGAACTATCCAGGCTGGTACTGGTGTTTGTGAGACTGAATATTGTTTTAAGTAATATAGGGTAACTGGAAAGGATGTACAAAATCTCTGGCTTAAGGAGGATGTATGAAAGGAGTGTTGAAAAAAATTGTTTGGGGAACTGCAGCAGTCTGTCTGCTGGCAGCTCCTGCTGTTCAGGCTGAAAATATCAAAATCGGGGCAATTTTTGCCGTAACCGGTGGAGCCTCCTTTCTTGGCGGCCCTGAGGCGCGCAGTGCTGAAATGGTAGTTGAAGAAATCAACAAAGCCGGGGGCATTAACGGCAATACCCTTGAGCTGATTATCAAGGATTCCGGGGCAAACCCTGAAAAAGCCATTTCGTTTGCCAAGCAGCTCATTGAAGAGGATAAAGTGCTGGCTATCATCGGGCCATCCACCTCGGGTGAGACCATGAAACTGAAAAAAATTGCCGAGCAGGGCAAAACTCCGCTTATCTCCTGTGGTGCAGCCGAGGTTATCGTGAACCCGGTGGCAAAATATGTGTTCAAAACCCCGCAGAAAGATTCGTTTGCCGTGAAAAAAATCTATGGCGAAATGAAGAAGCTGGGTATGACGAAAATTGCTGTTGTTGCCGGTAACACCGGGTTTGGTAAGGCTGGCAAGGCACAGCTGCTGAAGGCTGCCCCTGAATTTGGCATTGAGGTCGTTGCCGCTGAGACCTATGACAAAAAAGCCACGGATCTTACAGCTCTTGTTGCCAAACTGATGGCCAATAAAGACATTCAGGCCGTGGTCAACTGGTCGATTGTTCCTGCCCAGGCCATTATTGCCAAAAATATGCGTCAGGCCGGATGGGATGTACCGCTTTTCCAGAGCCATGGTTTTGGTAACATTAAATACGTTGAGGCTGCCGGTGCTGCTGCCGAGGGGATTATTTTTCCTGCTGGTCGTCTGCTCATCGCTGAATCCCTGCCGGATTCAAATCCACAGAAGGCTTTGCTGCTCAAATATACAAATGATTATGAGGGCAAATACAAAGAGGCAGCATCCACCTTTGGCGGTCACGGCTATGATGCCATAACCATCCTGGCCACAGCCATTGGCAACGGCGGTACGGATCGCGATAAACTGCGTGATGCCATAGAAAATATTAAAAACCTGCCAGGAACCGGTGGCGTATTCAGCTTTTCAGCGGAAGACCATAACGGCCTGGATATTGAATCCTTTGTCATGCTGACTGTAAAAGACGGCAAATTCGTTGCCTACGAAGGCAAGTAACCACCCGATCATTTTGTAACTGTAAACGGGCAGGGCGTACCTGCCCGTTTTTTTCTGCGGACTTCCATGACCCCTGAGCTTTTTTTTCAGTACCTTTTTGCCGGTATAACCTATGGCATTATGTATGCCATTGTCGCCATCGGCTTTAATATAATTTATAATACCACCGGGATTATAAACTTTGCCCAGGGCGAGTTTGTGATGCTTGGCGGTATGATTTCCATTTCACTGCTTCAGTTCATGCCTTTGCCGCTGGCTGTTGTCTGCGCCGTGATCATTACCATGCTGGTTGGTGCGCTCATTGAGATGATTTTTATCCGCTGGCTGGATAATCCTTCGGTGTTGCGTCTTATTATTATCACCATCGGCCTCTCCATTCTGATGCGTGAGGTGGCTCTCCATATCTGGGATGAATCCATTCGTTCGCTGCCCTACTTTTACGGGAACGAAATCACTACCATCGGCATTGGCCCGGTGCGGATATCCCCCCAGGTACTCTGGGTTATCGGGGTGTGCGGTGTGGTTGTTATCGGTTTGAGTCTGTTTTTTAAAATTACCCCACTTGGCCGTGAGATGCGAGCCTGCTCCGCCAATCGGACAGCAGCCATTCTCTGCGGAATCAACACCCGTAACATGGTGACCTTTTCCTTTATGCTCAGTGCGGGCATTGGTGCGCTGGCTGGTTGTGTGATGTCACCCATTACGTATACCCAATACGATTCAGGCACTGCTCTTGCCATCAAGGGATTCACGGTAGCCATCCTGGGCGGGCTTGGCAATTCGATGGGGGCCGTAGCCGCCGGACTTCTGCTGGGCATACTTGAGGCCTATTCTGTGGCTGTTGTGCCACTTGCCTTCCAGGACGCAATTTCCATAGCCATCCTGCTTATTATCCTCTTTGTCAGACCGCATGGGTTGTTTGGCTCCAGTGAAGCTGCGAGGTTGACAGAATTCTGATGAAATCCTCAAAGGTTTTTCCCCTGTGTATTCTTATCGGGCTTGTTATTGGGGTTCAGGTTGTTACCCAGCTTACCGATAAAACATTCTATCTGACCCAGTTGACCATGGCGGCCTATTATACGCTGGTCGTGATAGGGCTGTCTGTGCTTATGGGCTATGCCGGTCAGATTTCCATTGGTCATGCCGGATTTTTTGCCATTGGCGGGTATCTCTCTGCTGCCTTGACCACCCATAATCTGGTGTCGTTACAGACACACCCGTTTATACAAGCCCTTGGCTCAATGGGGATGCTTATTCCCGGACAGGATCTCTATGGCGAGCAGTTACTTACCGTTGCTCCCTGGCCAGCCTGCCTGTTTGCCCTTGCTGTCGCTGCGGTGGTGGCTCTGGTTCTGGGCGTACCTGTCCTGAAACTCAAAGGGCATTATCTGGCCATGGCTACGCTTGGTTTTGGAATAATTATTTTCAGGATCGGCCTTGCCACCGAGTTTTTTGGCGAGGCAGACGGTATTTCCGAGGTTCCGGCCTTTGTACTGCTCCCCTCGCTTGCCGGGCTGCCTGCGCTCAGCGTCAGTGGTGATTTTGGTCATCGGATCGAAAATTATTATATTGCCTGGGGATTGCTTGTCCTTGGTATGGTTCTGTTACTCAACCTCATAGATTCCAGAACAGGCCGTGCTCTTCGATCAATCCACGGCTCTGAAGAGGCTGCTGAGGCCATAGGCATTAACACCGCCCGGCTCAAACTGGCTGTGTTTGTGCTAAGTGCTGTGTTTGCAGCAATTGCCGGAGTTTTCCTTACCCATTATAACGGCGGCATCGGCCCCAGCGAAGCCTCGGTGATGAAGTCGGTGCGCTATGTTGCTCTGGTGGCGGTCGGCGGCATGGCCAACCTCTGGGGCGTGTTGATTATGGGGGTAACACTCACTTTTCTTTCCCTGCGGGGTGTGTTTGGCTCGTATGATGATGCCGTGTTTGGCACCATTCTTATTCTTGTCATGCTCTTTGCTCCCGATGGTATTTTAAGTATCCGTGGTAAGGCTTTACTGGCGAGGTTTAAGAAAGAAAATGCTTGAATTAACGTCGGTTAGAAAACAGTTTGGTGGTTTGCGAGCGGTTGATGATGTCAGTTTTTCCGTGCAGGAAGGTGTTATTAAGGCGGTTATCGGGCCAAACGGGGCAGGGAAGACAACACTCTTTAACCTGATAGCCGGAAATCTTGATCCTACTGCCGGTACAATTTCTTTCCTTGGCCGGGAAATCCAGGGCAAAAAACCACATCAGATAGCAGGTTATGGCATGTCCCGGACTTTTCAAAATATCAAACTTTTTCATGGAATGACAGCCCTTGAATCGGTCATGGTTGGTCGTCATATACAAAGTCGGGCCGGTTTTCTGGCCGGAATGTTCCATCCGCCTTCAAGCCGCAGAGAAGAAAAAGCCATTCGAGATAAAGCGTATGAGCTGCTTGAACTGCTCGATATTGCCGAATTTGCAGATGTTGAAGCGACAAGCCTTGCCTTTGGTCAGCAGCGTGCTGTTGAAATGGCCAGAGCACTTGCCACAGAGCCAAGGCTGCTGCTCCTTGATGAGCCGGCAGCCGGCCTGAATATCTACGAAACCGCAGAGGTGGCACGTCTTATTACCCGCATTCGGGCTATGGGGATTACTGTTCTGCTGGTCGAACATGATATGTCGCTGGTTATGGATATTTCCGATGAAATTGTGGTGTTGAGTTTTGGCAGTAAGATCGCTGAAGGTGAGCCTCTGGCAATTCAGCAAAATCCGGAAGTGATCAAGATTTATCTTGGTGAAGATGAAGAAATTGCTGCCTGACGCGGCAGCGTATATCGCCTATGTTAAAGATCAGAAATCTCGATGCCGGATACGGTAAATTACGGGTTTTAAAAAACATCTCCCTGCATGTGGATGCTGGCGAGATTGTTACCATGATAGGGGCAAACGGAGCCGGTAAAACGACCCTGCTCTCAACAATTATCGGCCTTGTCCACCCCTCAACTGGTTCTATCGAATTTATGAACAGAGACTGTGCTCCACTGGCCTCTCGTCATATTATTGCTGCCGGCTGTGTGTTGGTTCCTGAGGGCAGGCAGGTTTTTGCCCCAATGTCCGTGGAAGAAAATCTTATCCTGGGTGGTTATGTTCTCCAGAAAAAAGAGGGCAAGGCTGCAGTATATCGTGAATTGAAGCATCAGTACGATTTGTTCCCGGTGCTCAGGGAACGTCGTAACCAGCTTGCCGGAACCTTATCAGGTGGTGAACAGCAGATGCTTGCCATGGGGCGCGCGCTCATGTCCAGACCACGTCTTGTGATGATGGATGAACCGTCAACCGGGCTTGCCCCGCTGGTGGTTCGTGATATTTTTAAAGTTATTGTCCGTTTGCGCGAGGAGGGCAACACAGTGCTTTTGGTCGAACAGAATGCCAAGGCTGCGCTATCCATTGCTGATCGTGGCTATGTGCTTGAAACCGGCAGGATTATTGTCCAGGGGCCGGCAGACGATCTTCTGGCTAATCAGGATGTGCAACGGGCCTATCTTGGTCGGGAAAAAATAGAGTAGAGACGGGGAAAGCAGCTACAGCGTGTTCCATATCTTTTTTATTACAGAAAAAACATATAAAATTCAACCCATTATCGCTGATTATGTACTGGCAACCGGAAAAAGAATGTATGGTAAGAGAAGATCTTGAGCAATTGCAGCTTGAGCGTCTCCAGTCCACCCTGTACCGGGTGGGAACCCATGTGCCGTTTTACCGTAAAAAATTTGCCGATCTGAAGATTGATTACGATGATTTTAAATCGTTAGATGATCTGCGCAGACTCCCCTTTACCGTCAAGCAGGATCTGCGGGACAACTACCCCTATGGACTCTTTGCCGTACCCCAGAGAGATGTTGTCCGTATTCATTCTTCTTCGGGAACCACCGGGTTGGCAACGGTTGTCGGTTATACCAGAAATGATTTAAAGAACTGGTCAGACCTGGTGGCGCGTGTGCTCACCGGAGCTGGAGTGACCAAAGACGATGTTATCCAGATTGCCTTTGGCTATGGCCTGTTTACCGGCGGCTTCGGCCTCCATTACGGGGCAGAGCGGCTGGGCGCATCAGTTATTCCTATCTCTGCAGGTAACACCAAACGCCAGATTCAGATCATGCAGGATTTCAAGACCACAGCCCTGGTCTGTACGCCTTCCTATGCCTTGATTATTGCCGATACCATGATGGAGATGGGGATAAATCCGAGCAGCCTGTCTCTGCGGGTCGGTCTTTTCGGGGCAGAGCCATGGTCTGAGGCCATGCGGCATGAGATTAATGAAAAGCTGGGCATCAGGGCAACGGATAATTATGGCTTATCCGAGGTTATGGGGCCGGGGGTCGCTGGTGAGTGCGAAGAGTGTAATGGCCTACATATCAGCGAAGACCATTTTCTGCTTGAGGTTATTGATCCAGAGACTCTTGAGCCTGTTGCTCCCGGAGAAGTGGGAGAGCTGGTTGTGACCACGCTTACCAAAGAAGCCTTTCCCATGATCCGCTACCGTACCCGCGATCTGACCCGGCTTATCCCCGAGCCATGCCCCTGTGGACGAACGTTTACCCGGATGCAGCGTATCATGGGCAGAACAGACGATATGCTGATCATCAAGGGCGTTAATGTTTTTCCCATTCAAATCGAAAAAGTGTTGTTTGAAATTGAGGGGACTGCCCCTCATTACCAGATCATCATTGAGCGGGAAAATCATAACGACAAGATAACCGTTATGGTGGAGGTCAACGAGTCGCTCTTTTTTGATCAGATGAAAAAACAACGCCAGCTGGTCGACCACATCAAAGCCCGCCTGGCCTCAGAACTGGGCATTGCCGTCCAGGTCAAACTGGTGGAAGAAAAGACGCTGGAACGCACCGAAGGAAAATCAAAAAGGGTGATTGATAAACGAAAGTTATAATCATGACGTCAGCTTGAGTCGGTCGCTCACCTGATCTCGCACAAAAAACGTGATTATTCAGGTGGATGCAAAAAACTTGCAAAATCACTGAGTGTAACTGGTCAGATGTGCCCGAGATTCAGGTAGGTAAGCGAACCAGTGAGACTCCGAGCAGGGCAACGAACTATAACAGCGAAGCGGTGTCACCGTCTATGCGAGGCGGCCTGATCGCCTGAAGATTGGGTACAGTTGAATGGTTACCCAAAATCTTCATTTTGGGACAGACACTAACTCAGTGCTGTGGCAATTTGCTCTAAACCTTTTTTCAGGGTGGCTTTTGGGCAGGCTACGTTTATTCGTTGAAATCCTTTGCCTTCTTTGCCAAATATTGTGCCCGATTCCAACAGAACATTGGCTTTTTCCAGAAGAATCGTAGTGAGTTCTTTGTCGCTATGGCCGTATGCGCTGAAATCTATCCAGCCCAGATAGGTACCCTGGGGGAGAACACAATGGGCTTTGGTCAGGTGCTCCTGCAGGAAGTTTTCCAGGAAGGCAAAGTTGCCATCCAGATACCTGAGCAGTCCGGTCAGCCAGTCATCACATTGGGTATAGGCAGCCTTGACAGCAGCAAGGGCCAGAGGGGACGGAAATGTCTCACCGGTCTGAGCCCGCCATTTTTTTTGGAGCTTTTTGTTGTGAATAAGAATGTTCGAGATCTGCATGCCTGCCATGTTAAAAGTTTTTGAAGGAGAGGTGCAGGTGATGATGGTGTCGTCATCAGGGCAAAGGCTGGCTACCGGATAATGGGTCTGGTCGTTGCGGAGCAGGTCAAAGTGAATTTCATCGGAGATCAGTTGTACCCCGTGCTTCCGGCATATTTGCACAACCTGCTCCAGTTCGTTTGTTGTCCAGACTCTTCCCACTGGGTTATGCGGGCTGCAGAGGATCATCATGGTTGTCTCTGGATTGCTGGCTTTGTCTTCAAGGTCAGCAAAATCCATGCTGTAGTTCCCGGCATGTTGCGGCAGCGGGTTGTTGATGATGGTGCGTTTGCAGTGGCGGATTATTGCCGCAAACGGGTAGTAGACCGGTTGCTGGATAATCACCCCCTCGCCCGGAGCAGTGAGTGCATAGATCAGATCAATTAATGCCCGAACTACGCCGGAGCTGGTAAAGATATCCTGGGCCTTAACTTCCCAGGAGAAACGATTCTGCAACCAGCCACAGACTGCCTCGTAGTAGGCTGCATCAGGCATACTATAGCCAATGGGCAGGGTGTTACAGCGTGATTTGATTGCCTCAAGCACAGGGGCGGGACAGGCAAAATCCATGTCTGCAATCCAGAAGGGGAGAGTGTCAGGTTTTGCCCGGGTATCCTGAATGTGCATGAACTCCCATTTAACCGAGTTGATGTGTGCTGTAGATACAGGTTGATCAAAAATAACGGCCATAAAAAATCTCCAGAAAAAACACAGAAAGCAGAAAACAAAAAACGCAGCCAGGGGTGCTGAGGATGCAGCGTTAAATAGTGGGCTGGCTGCTGATGTTCGTTGACAGCTTATACAAAAGTTTTTATAGATTGCGTATGTTTTTCTGTGCTGCCATGGGTCAGCGTCCTCTTTGGGCGGGCAATGGGGGTGCAGTTGTGTTGCAGGGGTGGCGACAGCCTGAGAAATACCCATTGAACCTGATTCGGGTAATGCCGACGTAGGGATGCAACGACTTTCCAGTCGTTTTCTTTTATGTATTCTTACCACATTTTTCTCTCCTGCTCACATTTTTCGTCTTTTGTCTTTGTTTTTTGATGTTTTTTGTTGTCCAAATGCAGGGGATGCCATGGTTGTTCAAAGGAAAGCTGAAAAAAAATATTGCACAGCACTCACCATTGCCGGTTCAGACAGCGGTGGCGGTGCAGGGATTCAGGCTGATCTGAAATCATTTTCAGCCAATGGGTGTTACGGCATGAGTGTGATTACCGCACTCACAGCTCAGAATACGGTCGGGGTAAGCGGTATCTACCCTGTGCCTGTGGATTTTGTCCGCCAGCAGCTGGAGGCAGTGCTTACAGATATAGGTGCGGACGCGGTGAAAATCGGCATGCTCTTTTCTCCGGAACTTATCTGTTGCATTGCCGAGCAACTTGCCCGGTTTAACTGCAATACTATTGTACTTGATCCGGTGATGGTGGCTACAAGCGGTGACAAGTTGTTGCAGGATGATGCGGTAGCGGCCCTGAAAGAGCGTCTTATCCCCATGGCTTCACTTATTACCCCCAACCTACCAGAGGCATCTGTGCTGCTTGACCGGGAGATTCACTCCCCTGAAGAAGTTGGCCAGGCTGCAGCTGATCTGACCCGGCTGGGTTGCGCAAATGTTCTGATCAAAGGCGGTCATTTTGAGGATGGAGACAGCGATGATCTGCTCTATCTTGGCCGGGAAAAATGTTGTGTCATGCTCCCGGCGCAACGGATAGCGACCCAAAATACCCACGGCACTGGTTGCACGCTCTCTTCAGCCATTGCCGCATACATGGCCCATGGAAAGAGTGTGGAAGATGCGGTGCAGCTGGGAAAAAAATATATAACCGGGGCTATTGCTGCTGGTGCCGGATATACGATTGGCAGCGGCCATGGGCCAGTGCATCATTTTTATAGATTCCCTTTTGCAAATAATGGCTGAGCAAGGCATTGTTTTTACAGACGTCAGCCTGGCGTTTGGCGGGCACGTGCTTTTTCAAAAGTTGTCTTTTAGCCTTGCGCCTGGCAGTTGCACCTGTCTGCTTGGTCCAAGCGGTTGTGGAAAATCCACCATATTAAAGCTCATTGCCGGTAATCCTGAGCTTGATTTCAGTGGCACAATTCTCTGTGCCGGACATGGAAAAAAAGCTGGGAAAACAGCGTGGATGGCCCAACAGGATCTCCTCTTGCCCTGGTTGAATGTGCAGGATAATGTGCTGCTCGGGGCAAAATTACGGGGCAGATTCAATATAGAGAAGTGCAGCAAAGCGCAACAATTGCTTGAGCAGGCTGGTCTTGGAAGGGTCATGCAATCCCTGCCCGCAACCCTTTCCGGAGGAATGCGACAGCGGGTGGCTTTGTTACGCACCTTGATGGAAGAGCGCGAAATTATTCTCATGGACGAGCCTTTTTCAGCCCTTGATGCCCTGACCCGTTTTACCCTGCAGGATTTGTCAGCTCAATTAACCCGGGGGGCCACGGTGCTGCTTGTTACCCATGACCCCATGGAAGCATTGCGTATGGCCAACCGCATTCTGGTGCTGGGTGGAGACCCGGTCGAAATACAGAACGATATCATCTTGCAGGGCAGCCCGCCCCGCTCTGTGGATGATGCTGAAGTTGTGAAGCGTTATCCGCAACTGTTGGCATTGCTCATGCTGGAACAAGGGCCGCCATGCTGAAATTCTACCGTCCTGCTCTTCTGGCCTGCGGTCTTGTTCTTCTTTGGCAGTTTGTGGTCTGGTTGAGTGGATCTCCTCCCTATATTTTGCCAGGCCCTCTGCCCGTGGTCAAGGCGATTATCAGTCATTTTCCTGTCCTGATGGGGCATCTGAAGACGACGTTCATAGAAATTGTCTTTGGCCTTATCATTGGGATTTTCCTGGGCATTTCTTCTGCGCTTACCATGACAGTCCTGCCCCGTCTCCGGTTCTGGATGTTGCCGCTGCTGGTTATCAGCCAGGCCATTCCGGTATTTGCGCTGGCACCTGTGCTGGTACTCTGGATGGGATATGGCATGGCCTCCAAAGTGGCCATGACCGTGTTGATTATCTTTTTTCCGGTTTGTTCGTCATTTTACTACGGTATGCAGCGCATCAGCCCTGATCTGCTTGAACTTGCCAGAATAATGAACGGCAGCCGTCCGGCGGTGCTGCGCTATATAATCATCCCCTCGGCATTACCCTCCTTTGCCTCCGGAGTGCGAGTGGCTGCGGCTGTTGCGCCCATCGGCGCAATAGTGGGCGAGTGGGTCGGGTCGAGCAGCGGTCTTGGCTTTTACATGCTGCACGCCAACGGACGCATGCAGATAGATGTCATGTTTGCCGCCTTGGCCATACTTTCATTTTCATCACTTATGCTCTACTTTTTCATAGACTATTCCCTTAACCGATTGGTGTTCTGGGAAGCAACCCAGGAGGTTTCTGATGCAATCTAGACGTCAATGTATCATGGCAGGCTGTGTCCTGCTTGTTTGCAGTCTGTTCTCTTTGACTGCGGTGACCGGTGCTGTTGCCGCTGAGAAAATCAGCCTGTTGCTGGACTGGTTTGTCAATCCGGATCACGCCCCGATTATTGTGGCGCAGGAGATGGGGTATTTTGCTGATCAGGGGCTGGACGTCAAGATTACGGCTCCAGCCAACCCCAATGATCCGCCTAAACTTGTAGCTGCAGGCAAGGCTGATCTTGCCGTTTCGTACCAGCAACAACATCATATTCAGGTGGATCAGGGATTGCCCCTTGTCCGTATTGCCACTCTGGTGGCTACGCCGCTCAATTCTCTTGTTGTCCTAAAGGACTCTGGGATTGAAAAAATAGCCGATCTCAAAGGCAAAACCATTGGCTATTCGGTGGGTGGTTTTGAAACCGCTCTTCTTAAAGTTATGCTTGGCAGGGTGGGGCTTACTCTTGATGATGTGCAGCTTGTGAATGTCAACTTTTCCCTGACTCCTTCGCTGCTCAGCAAAAAAGTGGATGCGGTAATTGGGGCGTTCCGTAATTTTGAGCTGAATCAGATGGACATTGAAAAACATCCTGGTCGTGCCTTTTTTGTAGAAGAATACGGGGTTCCTGCCTATGATGAATTGATTATCGTGGCTAATACAAAAGCTGTGGGGCAGAAAAAGCTGCAGAAATTTGTGCGTGCACTGGAGCAGGGTGTGCAATATCTGGTCAATCACCCAGATGAGAGTTTTGCCCTGTTTATCCGTCATCACAAAGATCTTGATGACGAACTCAACAAACGGGCCTGGGCTGATACCCTGTCCCGTTTTGCCCTGCGACCAGGGGCTGTTGATGCGCACCGTTACATCAGATTTGCCCGGTTTTTACACGATCAGGGCATGATAAAAAAAGAAGTTCCCCTGTCGCAACTTGCAGTGGAATTGCCGTAGAGGCCTACCGCCTATCCATTTAACCAGAAGGTAATCAGCATGCGAGCAGATAACAGGGCAGCAGATCAACTGCGCCGGATAAAAATTGAATATGGCGTGCAGCGGCATGCTGCAGGTTCGGTGTTTATCCGCATGGGCGATACCCATGTATTATGTGGAGTTTCCGTGGAAGACCGGGTGCCTTCATTCTTGAAGGATTCAGGACAGGGCTGGATAACTGCTGAATATGGTATGCTGCCCTGTGCCACCCACAGTCGTGGCAGGCGTGAGGCTGTCTCTGGCAGGGGCGGCAGAACGTACGAAATCCAGCGACTCATTGGTCGATCACTCAGAATGATGGTCGATTTACACGCCCTTGGCGAACACACCCTGCGTATAGATTGTGATGTGGTCAATGCCGATGGCGGTACCCGTTGTGCGTCCATCACTGGAGCCGCCCTTGCCCTGCGTCTGACCCTTGAAAAAATGGTTGAGCAGGGAAAAATATCGGACATGCCCGATATCCTGCCCGTAGCCGCTGTCAGTGCCGGCATCGTTGACGGCACTCCTTTGCTTGACCTTGATTACAGTGAAGATTCAACAGCTGAAGTTGATACCAACTTTGTCATGGCAGCAGACGGCCGCTGGATAGAAGCCCAAGCCACAGCCGAAGGAAAACCTTTTGCCCCGGAACAGTTTACCGAACTTGCCCGCCTGGCACACAAGGGCATCCAGGAACTGTTTGTTTTCTGGGAAAAATAAAAGCGACCAATTATGGAAGCATGGTGGAACCAAAATAGCCAGTCTGGCAGGTCTGCTTGAGTGAAGCGAAAGCGGACACTAGACAGCAAACTCTCAAGGCACCCTCAAGCATTTATCGGCATATGGATGAGGGAATCTATCCTCTGGATTGGGGAGTATCAGAACCATCACCACGGGGCAACAGAGTGAGGCAGCAGTGGATGGGGAGTAAGTCTGCTTTCGTACTCTCAAGCAGACTTACGGCGTTAAAAGATGATTTGAGAACTCCAGGAAGCGCCTACCCTTTGCAGGCTGACTTAAAATGTTGTGCGTCCTCTGCGTTTTGCGCTCAATGAATGGGTATATGTCACAGGAACCAGCCGTTTTCAATAGCGTCAGGTGTTGCGACTTGCAGATACGCTTTCTCTCCTTAATCCTCTCCCTTTTTTTTTTCGTTCTGCAGTTGCAGTACTTTCTCTAACACGATAATTCCGTCCGGGGTGAAGGGTTCTATCTCGCTGAATTCCAGGGCGAGTTGTGGCTCCATAAAACGGCCGTATTCGACCTCTTCAGGCTGGAGGACGAAAGGACCCTGGCTGATACAGCTAAAGATACGGCCCCAGACCCGGTTGCCTTCATCCTCGTAAAACTGGTCAAAGAGCGGGGTAAGATGGACATCGGTTACCCCAAGTTCTTCGGCCAGTTCCCGCACTGCCGACTGTTCGTAACTCTCACCGCCCAGCACCACACCGCCTGCGGCAACATCCCAGTATCCGGGGTAGATGTCTTTTGTCTGGGTACGTTTCTGGACATAGAGCTGGCCGTTTTCGTTAAAAACCAGAATATAGCTTGCCCGGTGGATGAGGCGTTGTTCCCGCATGATCTGACGGGTAACTACGGCCACTTCCTGATCGTTTTCGTCCACAATCTGGACCAGTTCTTCATCTGGATTATACATGGTTGTTTTGCTCTTCGTCGTCGAGATGCTGCAGCCGGAAGCAGCGACAGATGTGTTTATTGCCAATATAATCTGCAGGTGTGGTCTGTTCGGTTATTTCTTCGACCTTAAAATCGACCAAAAGGGATGGCTCCATGCAGAAGTTTTGTGCGGTGCAGCAAAAGAGAAGTATCCCGCTGCTGGCAAGTCGTGCCATGGCCAGCCTGAGCAGTTGTTCGTGGTCCTGGTGAATGTCAAATTCCATCTTTTTATGACGGATGTTTGTGGGGGCATCAAGAAACATGACCCCGTAACGCTCCCGGCCTGATTGAAGCCAGTCTAAACTGTTTGCAGCCTTGCAGGCATGGAGTGTGCCGCCATAGCCATTGAGAGAGAGATTGGCCCGTGCCCGAACCAACAGCCGTTCCGACAGCTCAATCGTGGTCGTCGACGTTGCCCCGCCAACGGCTGCCTGGACAGTAGCTGTGGCTGTCTTGGCAAAGAGGTGGACAAAGGTGCGACCATTGCAGAGCCTGGCGATCATCTGTCTGATTATGCGTTGGTTGAGGTAAATACCGGTTTCCCGACTGTGGGTGAAACCGGCCAGGAACCTTGCGGCTCCCTCGTGGACTTCATAGAGCTTTTCCCGGTTCTTTTTCTTTTGCAGCTTAGGATTTTTTGCTGCTGCAGAGTGGATAAAAAGGCTTGAATGGGGAGTGGCCAGCACTTCTCGTAGGGCTTGAAGGCCGTTATCCAGGCGTTGTTGTGCCTTCTCCTGATTGACAGACGCAGGTCGGGGGTATTCCTGAACAAAAAGCCATTGTTCATAAATGTCTATTGCAAAATTATACTCTGGCAGGTCAGCATCATAGAGGCGAAAGCAGGTAATACTTTTTTCTTTTGCCCAGGGCAGTACTTTTTGACAGTTTTTGTGGAGTCGGTTGGCAAAGTCGATGGCAGGCAGATCCTCGGCTGGCTTCTGCGCCTGCCAGTTGTGGATAGGTGGGGTATATGGTGAGGTAGCATCTGCCGGCGCACTGAGCAGGCGGCATTTTATGGGGCCGTTGTAGAGCCGCTGCCGCTCCTGCCAGGAAACCGCGAGCATGTCGGCAAGGTCAGGATTTGCCGTGAAAAAACTCAGTTGCCAGCCAGAGAAATATTCACGGAAAATCCGGCCAAAGCAGCGGTAGAGATATTTGACCGATTCTTTTTCAGATAAACGTTCACCATAGGGCGGGTTGGTCACAAGCGTCCCTCTGGCTGACGGAGGCTGTAGCCGGGCAAGTTGGCGTTGTTTAATAACTATTTTATCCTGAAGGCCTGCATTGAGGATGTTTTTACGGGCAACAGCCACAACTTTCGGGTCGGCATCGTAGCCGATAATGGGGGGCCAGGGAATGTCTGTGCGCTGGTCTTCACGTTCAATGGCCTCGTCAACCAGTCTGTCCCAGAGTTTAGCATTATGACGGCTCCAGTGGACAAAACCAAATTCTTTGCGCTGCAGGCCAGGGGCAGAATCACCATAGATAAGTGCCGCCTCAATGAGCAGGGTACCCGAGCCGCACATCGGGTCGAGCAGACAATGGTCTGGCGGTGTGCTTTGGCTGATGCCGGCCAGGTGAACAATGGCTGCGGCCAGGGTTTCTTTTAAGGGCGCTTCTCCTGCACTTGCCCGATACCCGCGTCGGTGCAGGCTGTCTCCTGAAAGATCAAGGGCCAGGGTTGCCTCTGTGCCCTGCACATGCAGGTTGATACGGATTCCGGGCTTCCGCACATCAATATCCGGGCGTTTGCCGGTACGTTTGCGAAACTGGTCAACCACGGCGTCTTTGATTTTCAAGGAGGCGTAATGGCTGTGGTTGAGTTCAGGCCCTGTTTTGACCAGGGTGCAGTAGACTGCAAAGGTCGTCTCGCCACTGAAATGGTTACTCCAGTCAATTTTGCCGGCTTCGGTATAGATATCCTCCGGTGTTGCGGCTGTAAAGGTTGCCAGTTGCAGCAGAACGCGCGAGGCAAACCTTGACCACAGGCACGCCCGATAGGCTGACTGCAGATTGGTGGCATACCAGCTTACTGCACCCGGCGTGGTTTTGACTTCCTTGCCGCCAAAGGAGAGAATTTCTTCTTTGACAAGATTCTCAAGCCCTGCACCGCAGGTGGCAACAAAATGGAAGGGGGATTTTTTCTTACTCTGTTTTGGGCGTCGTTTTATCATGGGTAAAGGCGTTTGTCTTTTTTGTTCTATGGAAAACAGTTCATAAATGGGTAATGATGTGTCATGGTCCTTGCCACTTACCTGCTGAAATCAGCAGCAGGGGATGCCATCACTTGGCAGGTAATCTTGCAGAAAAGTAGACTCCTCAACGAACCATTACAATACCTCCAAGCCATAAAAACAAGAAGGACGATATTCTTGCAAACAGGCAATGGATGTCGTTTGGTATCAACTTGTATCGTGTCCTGGGACTTGTGTGTGGGCAAAATGGCTATATTTCAAATACCTGCTATTGAATATTCTTCTTTAACTGTCGGAATCCGTCATAAAAATTCACAGTAAGGATACCATTACAGAGCCAGACAATCCAATTGATTGTGTTGGGAAGCAAGGAAAATTCGAGAATCAGCCAGAAATAGACCAGAAAGCGGGGTCTAAGTATCCAGAGATAAGGGATGTGGATTGCATTGCGTACCATGGAAAAGGTGATAACGGCTGTGTAGACAAAAATATAGATACCGCCAGGGAATATTCCGACAATACCTCTGTCCATCAGGACAATGGTGAGTGAGGTAATAATAATCTGATCAACAAGGGTATCAACAAAAGATCCCGCATTGGAGCTCACCTTCTGGTAACGAGCCAGCGGGCCATCCAGGCCATCGGCAAGAACATGGAGAAAGAGGACAGTTAAGGCAATATAATTCTGCGAGGAATACAAGAACCAGACGGCTCCCCAGCCAAAAAGAAGCGAGATAAATGAAATATGATTGGGGCGAATGCCTGCCCGGGTAAGCAGGCGGAGAACAGGCAGCAGGGCAGCGCCGCGTATTCTTTGCGAGAATTCCATCAGCTTTCTGTCGCCAGCACTGTAGCAGTCTTTTTTTTCCTGGTTTTCATTGTTCATGTGGTGACCTTGGTCATGTTGACATTGACTCCGCTGATAGCAGCCCCGGTATTGACAAAAGAGAAGCGGTCATGGCTGTAATCAGTAAAAGGCAGATGGGTGTGTCCAAAATAGATAGTATCAATTTTATTAAGAAAATCAGATGGATACTTGTTTAAAACGGTGACGATCCTCTTGGCGCACCATGCAGGAGTAAAAAAAGAATACACCAGTGTATGCAACCGCAATAGTATGGCCCAGTCATATCCGTTATGCAGGAGCGCTCTTTTTTTGGAAAGATGCTGGTCAGGAATCCGATGCCAGGGATTTTTCCGGGCTAGTGGCAGATCGCCATGGAAAAATAAATTATGGCCTAAAACAAGATGGGTCGGGCAGAGATGGAGATTTGTCTTGGTTTCTGCCATTGTGTTGATTTGCCGGATAAATGGTTGGAAAGCGTCATGGTTGCCCAGTATATAATAGAGCGTACAGTGAGGATGCCGCGTTAACAAATCAAGCAGCCATTGTATGGCCTCTGCCATGGCCTGTTCAATGGAGGCAAGATGGGTCCACTCAAAATCAAAAATATCACCGTTAAGCACTAAAAAATCAGCCGCGCTGAGCTGATCATGCATGGCTGCTGAGATCTCCTGAGCCGAGGAACGGTTTGTAAAAAGATGCAGATCAGAGAGCACAAAACCGTTCATTATTGCTTTTCCTCAGGAAAGAGGCCATGGAGTTCTCTGATGCTGTTCATTCTGCGGAGAATCTTTGCTGGATCGGTAAAAAAATACTCTTCAATTTCTATGGATACACCGTCGTCCCGGGTAAAAACAGATTGAAGAGCCACCAGACGCCCGTTGCCTTCGTAGGCTATGTAGGCATTGTCTTTTTCTTTCACCGCCTTGATTGCTGAAACCGAGGGCAGATAGCGGGCCAGATCATCTCTTGAGATGTGTCGTTTTTTCAGCAGGGCTTCTTTTTTTGCCTTGATGATATCCATGCGCTTTCTGGTCTGGTTGAGCGAGTTTTTTCGGTTAATCGGGTGGATCTGCTTGAGGGAAA
>RKSL01000197.1 GCA_008633435.1 Candidatus Desulfobulbus rimicarensis
GACGGTACACTCCAAAATGCAATTCTTGTATCGTGGAATAATCAGGAAAGGACAAACTTTTTTCAGGTATACAGCTGCGAAGATAGTACAACTTCATCCTGTTCACTGAAGTCAAACTCAACCGTAAACCATTACACCGATACAATCCAGGAACCAGGCAAAATATACTATAGAATAAAAGCCTGCAATAATTATGGTTGCAGTGCGTTTAGCACATACAATACTGGCTACAAAAAGATCATTCCCCTCAGCTTTCTTCATCTTTTACTCGGCGGGTAAAGACTCTATCCAGCAATATTTTCATTTGAGCGTTTTGCCTTGCGTGGTTGTGCTTTTTCTCCACGCATGCAACCTCATTTTTTGCAAGCGCTCCTGTTCTGCCCTGGAAACGGACTCAAACCTTTTTGTTTCTGAAAGCGTTTTTTGTAAATAACAAAATTTACCATTCAACCCCCTGGCCCTCAAAACAAACTCGAAAAAATGCGCCCCATCATACAACGGGTCTACCCCTGCTCCTTTGTCGTAAAAAGATTTACTGACACAAAATGTACTACCTACAGGGTCTTCATCAGGTAGTTGATCAATGTGTAGTGGGTCAATCTTATGTACAGTTTCAATTTCCTCACCTTCCAAATTAATTACAGCTTCGTCCCAATACAAACCGTCCAATTCCTGTCTCAGGCATTGCTGAACTATAATAGCTAACGCCTCGGAACGTAATCGATCATAATGTCCAAGAAATATAAGACATTTACCAGAGGCCAAGCCAGCACCCTCTGCCATGGCATGGGTGAGATTCTTCAAAGGGCCTGACAGATGCACCTTGATGCGGGGATGGTTAATTTCCGAAAGCATTTTCAGAGTTGCACCATTGGTTGATCCACTGTCGACAAGTATAATTTCCCAAGCCGCGTAACTCTGCATCAACACAGAATCAAGGGTTTTCTGCAAGTAGACAGGAAGTGTATTGTATACTGCAATGATCACAGTAATATTAGGCTTCTTGTCAAGATCTCCCTTTTCAAACAACCTGTTTGCCCCATCACTCTTTAGGCAACGATCCTGTTCAACACCTTCAAGAGTCGTTGCCAAGGTGCTTTCATGCGAGCTTTCGACTTCTTCACAAAGAGAATCCTGTTCATCAGAACCCACATGCGTTGCAGAGTTATCAACCAACCTCTCAGCATGTTCAATGGTTTCCTGGGAATTCACGTGTTTTTTTCCAATCAACTGATAGAATCTTTTTTTTGCTCGGCGTAATTTAAGGATAAGTTGCCAAGCTCTTGACTCTTCAATTTCGTTTAGTCGATGCTTTTTAGCTTCAACTTGATGATATAAAATTTTTATTTCATCGATCTTCTCAGCAATTATATTATCACGATGAAGAACTTCTTCTATCTTCTCAGCAATTACTTCATCCCTGTTGATAATTTCCTTCATTTTTTCATCAACTAATCGACTTGACTCATCTAGGGCAATGTCAGTTTTTTGTTTCTCGGCAAGAAGTCTCTCTAGCTGTACATCCGACCCCGTCAGCGGTAAAAACTCAATTTTAACCTCACATTCAACAGATGCGCAATTAGTACAGTCAATATTTTTGGGAAAAACAAAATGAAGTATCTGGCTGTCCTTGGCATCAACTGTATACACTCCACCTCGGATAGATTCATAAAAAGAAAGACCTGATAACTCCATGACAGCAGGCAAATCCTCACTTGCTTGCAGGGGAAACAAACACTTTCTGGAACCATCATGACTCATTCCAAAAAACTTAAAACGACGAATGATAAAGACAGCTCCCACCTGACGTTCTGGAACGCCTAGATGTAACTGGATAAAAGGTGATGAACACACTGCAACCGGTAATGAAAACACAATATTAACACCGGAATCAGTTTCTTTTGCAGTAACAGGCTGTGCAACGTCAGCATGTTTACCCCACAGCAAAGAGGCCCTCTTCCAGGACCAGGTTGGAGAGGCGTCTCCTGGGCTGCTGTCAAGCAGGTGCTCAACAGGAGCAAAAGCATCACGACGACTTATTGAACGCTGGAAGGTATTTTCCAGTTCGACAAACGCTTTAATATTAATTTCATTTGAATACAAAATTCGCCCAAGGCAGTATTCAACAAACTGCCATCCTGACGAGAGATTATTGTTTCGACACAAGGCAGATAAAATTTCTTTATTATCCCAGTATAAATACAGAACAGTCCGAAAAAGAATAAACTGTGGGGAGATGTCTCCGGCGGCATGCCACTCCTGATCGAAATGCCTCCAGCTATCATCTGGAGCCACAACAATGTTCATAGGTAGCAAATCTATCCTGCTCCCTGGTGAACTAGCTTTGCATTCTTTCAAAAGATAGGAATAATATTCTTTGAGCAGGGCATCAAGTGTTGCCGGGGCAGAACACGACTTCAGACTTCTCAGCCAGAGTGTGATAAGCAATTCTCCCTCGTGAAAGGGTTCAGGAGCCAAATGCTGTGTGATAATATCGCTTTCCGGCAAGTTAAGTTGACCAAACATCCGGTTTTTCTCAACACGTTGTTCCTTTTTTTTCTTCTGAACCATTATGCGATAGGCAGGTTTTCTGGTCTGTCCTGAAAAATGAACAAAATCAAAGGGAACAAAATCGCTATCAGCCTGCCTGTTTTTTTGCAACACAAGAACAAATGAATTTGCCATTTCTTCCAGTATGCCGGCAGCTCCGGCAGTCTGCCAGAAAAGTTGTTCATTTATTTGAGGCCGCCATGTCGCAGTATAATCTCGTGACTGAATTCGGGTAAGGCATGCTGATGCAAAAGGAGACTCATGTATGAACTTTTCAGACAACAGTGTAGAGGAAAGCTTATAATCAGGAAATGGGTAATACCACTCGCAGGAAAGAACTGGCAAGCGACTGATCATCCCCTTCCATTGCGCCCTATCCCAAGTTTCAATACCTTCTTTTTTCTTATATAGAGGCTCGTCACATTCAGGATATTTACAAATGCCTACCCATGGTCTGGAAAAATGATCCTCACTAGCACCAGCCAAATATTTAAAACCAATACGATTCTCAATTGCCACGATAAGTTTACCTTGCGGACCAAGACTTGCAAGAATCCTACGCAACATGACCACAGCAGCGTCAACAGCACTTTGCCCAGCCTCTCCATATTTACCGGCATATTCTAGAACACCGGTTAACAAGGCCAGGTCGTAATGATCTGTCGGCAACTGTAAGCTGTTAAAATCTGTATGGATTACCGAAACATTTGCAAGATCACGACAACGGAGACGAGTAATTTCTGCACGCCGTAAGCTTCCCTCAATTGCGTCTACACGACTGCCAAGCTCTCCCAGAAAACGAGTGATAGCGCCACAGCCGCTTCCGACCTCTAGAATTGTCTCAATCCCATCAAAATTAAGGGCTCTGAATACGTTAGACCGCTTTGAAG
>RKSL01000198.1 GCA_008633435.1 Candidatus Desulfobulbus rimicarensis
TGCATATCATCACAGACCTTTCGACAGGTGGTGCTGAATACGCTCTTTACAACCTCCTGAACGGTGGCTTAGCCATTCATTTCAACAACCATATTCTTTCATTGCGTAATGAAGGATCCCTTGGCGCATTAATTATGAAATTAGACGTGCCGGTTACTGCCCTTGGAATACGAGGTGGAGTACAGTCGCTCTCTGGCATTGTTCAATTGCATAATATGGTTAAGTCATTCCAACCCCATCTGATTCAGGGATGGATGTACCACGGTAATGTTGCTGCAACCGTTGCAAGCCTTGTTGCTGCTCAGTCACCACTTGTACTATGGAATGTCCGCCACTCGCTTTATAAGTTGAGTTACGAAAAGGTTATGACCCGTCAGGTTATCCGAATGAACCGATTATTTTCGTCAAGACCAGCGACAATTCTCTATAATAGTCAGGTAGCCCGAAAGCAACATGAATCGTTTGGTTTTTCTGTTAAGCAGGGAAAGGTGATCCCCAATGGGATAAATGTTGATCGTTTTGTCTTTTCCAAGCAAAGTCGAAAAAATATACGCACTGAATTAGCGATTCCGGAGCAGGCACTTGTCGTTGGACATGTGGCCAGACTCCACCCAATGAAAGATCACCCACTATTTTTGCGTGCGGCTGTTATAGCTGCCAGACAGAATGATGATGTTCACTTTGTGTTGAGTGGAAGAAATGTCACCATGAAAAATAATGAGATTAGCCAACTGATACCGGAGTGCCTGCATAATCGCTTTCACCTGCTTGGTGAACGATCTGATATCCCCGAGCTAATGGCAGCTATGGATATATTCTCTTCTTCTTCTTATGGAGAAGGATTTCCTAATGTAATTGGGGAGGCGATGTCAAGCCGTTTGCCTTGTGTAGTTACAGATGTTGGCGACAGTAGGTTTATTGTTGATAATACCGGCATAGTGACACCTCCCCATAATCAAGATGCGATGGTCACTGGCCTGAAAGCAATGCTTCAACTCAGTGCCATCGAACGAAAACAGTTAGGTGAAGCAGCTCGACAGCGGATAATCGATAATTTCTCTCTGCCAACTATCGTCGAGCAGTACAGCGAACTGTATGAGAAATTACTGGAACAGAACAAGGTGGTTCATTAAAAATGTGTGGTCTGGTCGGTTACTGGAGTGATAATAGTGGAAGTATAGAACAAGTCATTATCGAAAAGATGGCTAGCCGGATAAAGCATCGCGGGCCGGATGATATGGGCACTTGGCTTAGTAAAAATGACAAACTGGCTCTGGCCCATCGTCGTCTGTCGATTCTTGACCTCTCTCCAGCCGGTCATCAACCCATGCATTCCCCGTGCGGTCGTTATATCTTAATCTACAACGGTGAGATTTATAATCATCTTAATTTACGTGCTGACCTTGAAAAAGAAGGCGGACATTTTAAATGGCAGGGGCACTCTGACACCGAAACACTACTGGCAGCCTTGCGCCATTGGGGAGTGGAGAAAACCCTGCAACGCCTGAATGGGATGTTTGCTTTTGTATTATGGGATGCCAGTGACCGTACTCTCGTTCTTGCCCGAGACAGGATGGGGGAAAAACCACTCTATTATGGTCGCTGTGGCAACACCTTCCTGTTTGCCTCTGAACTGAAAAGCCTGGTGATGCATCCTGACTGGGTGGGGGCAATTGATCGGGATGCTCTGGCTCTCTATATGAAGCATAACTACGTGCCTGCCCCCTGGAGTATTTACCAGGGAATAAAAAAACTCCCCCCCGCTCATTTTGTTATTGTAAACGATGGAGGAAGAAAGGTTTCTAAACCTCACTGCTATTGGGATTTATTGCAGATAGCTGAGCAAGGGTGTAACAAGCTCAAGACAGACGAGAAAGAAGCGACTGATGAGCTAGACATTCTGTTGCGTGATGCAGTCTGTGGACGCATGGCCTCAGATGTCCCCCTCGGGGCTTTTCTCTCAGGTGGTTTCGATTCCACTCTGGTTACGGCTCTAATGCAAGTTCATTCTGCTTCTCCAGTAAAAACTTTTACCATCGGCTTTCATGAAACAGACTATAATGAAGCAACTCACGCAAAAAAAGTGGCCAGGTACCTTGGGACAGATCATACCGAACTCTATGTGACTCCGGAAGAAGCAATGAGTGTTATTCCCCAGCTGCCCACCATCTGGGATGAACCTTTTTCAGACTCTTCACAAATCCCTACCCTGCTGGTTAGCAAACTAGCTAGACAGCACGTGACGGTAAGCCTCTCCGGGGATGGCGGTGATGAATTGTTTTATGGTTATCATAGGTATTCCAGATGTCAGACCATATGGCATAAACTCAGGCACATGCCACTGCCTGTACGAAGGGTGCTGGCAACCATCCTGGAATGTCTTCCAGGAGAAATACTTGAAAGATCGCAGTATGTCATCCCTACTTACATGCGAATGGCACATTTGGCAGATCGATTGCCAAAGCTTGCTGACCTTATAACAGAAACCACAGGAGAAGCCGTTTATCATCGAATGGTTACACATTGGAAAAATCCTGCAGCTCTAGTGCATGGCAGTTTGGAACCAAAACTGCTATTTGAAGAGAGCAAGCTTCTTTCGAGACTACCTGGTTTGCCCCAGCGTATGATGTTTCTCGACAGCATGACCTATCTCCCTGATGACATCCTCACAAAAGTAGACAGAGCCAGTATGGCCGTTAGCCTTGAGGCACGAGTACCATTACTGGATCACCGGGTGATTGAATTTGCATGGAGACTCCCTTTAAGTATGAAATACCAGGATGGTAAAGGGAAGTGGCTTTTTCGGAAAGTACTGTATCGTTATATTCCCCGTAAGTTAATGGAACGTCCTAAAAAAGGTTTTGGCGTGCCAATTGATGAGTGGCTGCGAGGTCCCCTCCGGGAATGGGCTGACGAACTGTTAAACGAGCGACAGTTACGAGAAGAAGGATTTTTCAACCCTGATCCTATTCGTAAAATGTGGAAGGAACATGTGAGCAATAAACGTCGATGGCATTACTACCTGTGGGATGTATTGATGTTTCAGGCGTGGTTGAAAAAACAGCAGGAGATATCATCATGAAAGCGTCTACCCCATGGTGGTTCAAAATTCTGGCAAAAATTATTCTGTCTCGTATACCAATGGGCTATAGCTTTTGGCAACGTTTAGGAATTTTCCGCCATGGGCACATGGATAATGCTGCATATGTAATAAATGTTTTTGAGCAACATGTAGCCAGAGCTGGATTAAGCAGAGATATCTCCAATAAGACTATTCTTGAGATAGGGCCGGGTGACAGTGTTTTCACTGCCATAATTTCGGCATGTCATGGTGCTAAGACCTTTTTGGTGGATGCCGGTTCTTTTGCGATTAAGGATGTTACAAGATATCAAAAATTTGTGGAAACTCTCAAAGGAATGGGGCTGACCCCCCCAGACATTTCGTCAGCAGAAAATTTGGAACAAATTCTTTCTGTCTGTAATGCACAATATTTGACAGCAGGGTTAAAGAGCTTCGCAGATATAGAGACAGAATCGATTGACCTAATTTTTTCACAAGCTGTTTTGGAGCACGTTCGAAAAAGAGAATTTATTGAGACAATGCAAGAGTGCTATCGGGTGTTGGCCACTGATGGTGTATGTTCACATGTAATTGACCTGAAAGATCATCTTGGTGGGTCGCTCAATAACTTGCGTTTTAGTGATAAAACTTGGGAATCACATTTTTTTACCAGTTCTGGTTTTTATACAAATCGTATTCGATACTCTGAAATGAATGATATTTTCAGAAATATAGGATTTCGGGTTGATATTCATGACGTGAGGCGCTGGAAAGAATTGCCTATTAACAGGACTTCACTATCTCATGATTTTCAGGAGCTGTCAGATGAGGTGTTAACAGTGTCAGGCTTTGATGTTTTGCTTCACAAAAAAGAAACTGATAGTCATATTGTAGAGAATCACCATGAAACGTAAAATTTTATTTTTGGTCAATGTCGACTGGTTTTTCATTTCCCACCGTTTACCAATCGCTCTTGAAGCACTAGCTCAAGGATATGAGGTACACATTGCTACCAACATCACTGACAAACAGGATGTTCTGAGTGGTTATGGGTTTATCGTTCACCCGCTGAAGATTGGCAGGAGCAGCATAGGTATAGTGAAAGAGATTATCACGTTTATGAGGATTCTACTCCTGTTCAGATGTGTTTCTCCCAATTTGGTTCACTTGGTTACCATAAAGCCTGTATTGTATGGCGGCATTGCGGCACGCCTAACACGCATCCCAGGTGTTGTGTCAGCCATTCCAGGGCTTGGCTTTCTCTTTGTAAAAAAGGCTACTCTGAAAGCGAGATTACTCCGATATTTAGTACTCCTTTTGTATAGGTTGGCCCTAGGACACCCTAATCAAAGAGTTATCTTACAGAATTCCAGCGACCAGAATTATCTGATAAATAGCGCTGGTATCCCCCAAAAAAAAACATGTCTTATTCGTGGTTCAGGAGTCAACCTTGCTGAATTTTCGTTCACGCCTGAGCTTGATACAGTGCCCGTGGTGGTAATGGCCTCACGCCTACTGAAGGATAAAGGAGTGCTAGAATTTGTTAATGCGGCTAAACTACTGCAAACAGAGGGTATTGAAGCCAAGTTTCAATTGGTAGGTAAACCTGACCCGGGTAACCCTGAAAGTATCACAAAGGAAGAGATGGCAGTATGGGCGGAAGAAAAAGTTGTTGCCTGCCTTGGCTTTCGATCAGATATAGCTAAGATATTTGCCAACGCTCACATTGTTGTACTTCCTTCGTATTATCTTGAAGGATTACCCAAAGTACTCATTGAGGCCGCAGCGGCAGGACGCGCAGTGATAACCACTGACAAGCCTGGTTGCCGTGATGCCATTGAGCCGGATGTTAGTGGGGTACTAATACCGGCTGGTGATGCTGAGGCATTGGCAAATGCTATTGCACTTCTCATCAAGGACAAAGCGTTACGTCAACGAATGGGAAAAGCAGGACGCGCTCTTGCTAAGCGTGCTTTTGGAATTGAAAGGGTAGTTGCAGCCCATCTACAGATTTATGGGGAGTTGATTGAAAAACTATAATTACGTTGATATAGCTCGAATGACAACTGTAATCTTAGCGGGAAATGTTGCGATTGTTTAAAGATGCCACGATAATACAATAGTGCCATTCTGAGGCAACGGAGTTGCCCTTTATTTATGCATTAAGCATTATACATAGGCAGTTACCTTAAACTCTGAAGTATCAATTCAACTGATATGGACTATAGACAAAATCAAGCCCCTTACCTTTGCTGTACAAAAATTAGTTTAAGATTTGTATTACCGCAGCTGTCGTTTCTGGATGCTGTCTTCAATTGACAAGCTTGAACCTAACACCATAATATAATAAACAAGCCACTACAGATCGAATTTAACACAACAACATTCGTGAAGAAAAATCAGTCTTAATACTAAAAATTATATTTCCCACGAGACAACTACGTGAACATTTTAGTTACCGGTGCAAACGGTTATATAGGTCAGGCACTTTGTGGAAAATTGACGCAGGATGGTTATCGTTTAGTTGCGGCAGTACGCCACAATACAGGTCCCCATATTGCTGGCCAATTAAAACAAGTTATTGTTGGTGACATTAACTCCAACAATAACTGGCAGGACGCTTTGCGAGGTGTTGATATTGTCATACACCTCGCGGCACATGTTCAGGATACAAAAGAGAGGAATGCAGATCATCAGTTACTGAAATTTCGACAAACGAACGTTGCCGGGACAATGAATCTTGCTCAACAGGCTGCTCATGCTGGCGTGAAAAGGTTTATTTATATCAGTTCTGTTAAGGTACATGGCGAAAGTACACCGCACAAACACCCTTTTAATGAACAACAACTGCCTGCACCTGTCTCTCCTTATGGAATCTCAAAGTTAGAAACAGAAACGTCATTACAAAAACTGTCTATCAAAGAACACATGACTGTTGTCATTATTCGGCCACCACTGGTCTATGGACCAGGATTAAATGGGAATTTCAACATGATACTTCAGGCAGTCGCTCGAGGTATACCATTACCCCTGGGCGCAATTCACAATCATAGAAGCCTGGTCGCCCTTGACAATCTTATTGATCTCATCATCACCTGCATAAGGCACCCTGCCGCTGCAAACCAGGTTTTTCTAGTCTCTGACGGAGAGGACATGTCAACGCCGGACATTGTTAAAAAAATAGCTCTGGCAATGGAACGAAAGGCCAGATTTATTGATGTGCCAAAAGTATTGCTGGAAGCATTTTTTATATTGGTAGGGAAGAAAATGACTATTTACCGTTTGACGCGTAATCTACAAGTTGATATCGCGAAGGCCAAAACATTACTTAACTGGACTCCACCAATTTCTGTTGATGAAGGACTGCGGCATTGTGTTGAGGGGATGGCTCCCATTGAAACTGACAGTCTGCTAATACGTGTGTTTGATATTTCCCTGGCTATC
>RKSL01000199.1 GCA_008633435.1 Candidatus Desulfobulbus rimicarensis
AGGTAAGACTCCCCCCTCCGTCTTATCAACGGGGGGGGGCTGGTTCCCCCTGAATTAAAAACTTTGTACTCCAGCTCTACTGCCGCTGCAAACCTCCACAGATTCCGAGACTATCCCCTCCTGAAAATTATTTGGTTTCTTCTGGATTCCCCCATGGTAATCTCTTTTTTGCTGCCCACTCCCTGAAGTACAATTTTTTTAACTTTACCCGTGGTTTTATTGACAACCCCAGGAAAATAAGTTAAATAAATACTTAGTTTATCTTATATTGATAGTATAAACTCCTCTCCAGCTGTATAGAGAAGGAAAGTTCAGTTTTTTTGAATAATTATATTATTCACTTATGGGACAGCTCCCAAAAACTACGACAAGGAGGAAGAGGAATGGTTAAGAAATTTTCCATGCTGGCGCTCGCCGGGTTACTTGCCTTACCTGTAGCTGCTTCTGCCAGCGCAGGAAAGGCTCCGTCTGATCTGACCAGTAAAATTGACGATTTGTCTCGTCAACTGGAGGCTCTGAAAGCTGAGCTTGCCCAGCAAAATGAGACAATTTCTGAGTATGGTGACAAGGTTGATGACATGAGCGATATGCTCGATGAAAAATCTGAGGCCTGGGATCTTGCTGCCCGCTTTAAATTTTATGGCGATTTCCGGGCCCGCATGGATTACTACCAGGCCCAAGGCGCTGATTTCATCAACCCGAGAACCGGCATGAAAACAACTGGTCCGGAATATGAAAACGACACCTATTTCACCAACCGTTTCCGCCTCAACATGCGTGTTAAAGCAACAGAAAACGTTGAGTTTAAAGCTCGTCTTGCCATGTACAAAGCCTGGGGTATGGAAAGCTACGCCCGTAATGACCAGCAGACCTGGTGGCCTCAATTTGATGGCAACACCACAAGAACACCTTCTGATAATGCACTTCGCGTAGACCGCGCTTTTGTTAACTGGAATAACATTGGTGATATGCCGATCTGGTTCTCCATTGGCCGCCGCCCAACAACTGACGGCCCCCCTGCACAGCTTCGCCAGGGAATGGACAGCCGCATGGCAACTCCTGTTGCCTATATGGATTATCCCTTTGATGGTATTTCTTTCGGGTATGCCTACTCCTGGGGAAATGAGTCTCTTGGTACCGGTCGTATCCGCTTCTGTTATGGTCGTGGATTTGAAAATGGGCTGCAATACGAAAAAAACACCAATCCCTATCCAACAGATGACACCGACTTTGCCGGTATCAGCTGGGATGTCATGAAAAGCGGCAACCGCTTCCTGAATATCCAGTCTTTTGCTGTCCTGAACATGTTTAATTACCCAAATTTTCAGGATCCGATCATCAATGCCATGGCTCCCGATATGATGGGTATTAATCGTGCAGAGGGGAATATCTATCATACCTCTGCAGTCTTCATGGATAAAGTTGCCGGTCTCAACTACTTTGTTGCCGGGGGCTGGAGTCGTACTGATCCTGGTGGACATGGCATGTTCAACGATTATGCAACCGCGATGATTCCACAACCTGATGGTTCCATGCTGCCCAACCCCATGTGGCGTCCTAACACTGACAGTGAAGATGGATATTCCATTTACCTGGGTGTTCGCTATGACCTGCCCGATGCAGGGCTGAAGTTTGGCGCAGAGTACAACTATGGTTCAGAGTACTGGATTGCCTACACTCCAGGGCATGATGACCTCTATCTTTCCAAGCTGGGTACCCGCGGTTCGGTTGCCGAGGTATATATGATTTACGACCTCCCCACTGGCGAGGCTATCTCAAAATATGCCAAGACATTTGTCCGCCTTGGTTATCAGCATTACTGGTTTGATTACACAGGCGTAGACTGGAACGTCAAACCGTATGACACTGACGATGCTGCTATGATGACAGCGGCCTACATGATGTCGGCACAAAGCGGTTCCCAGATGCCGGTTGAAGACGCTGACCAGGTATATGTAAGCTTTGACGTCTATTTCTAGACACTGACGTAATCAATTTTTAAAGCTGACACAGGGGAGAGCCGCAGGGCTTTCCCCTTTTTTTATCCGTAACAGAAGACAGAGTGAGTTTCCGCCTGCGGCTTTTTCACTGCAAATCTACATTCCGGGCTTCTGTTTCATTCTTTATTGTGCCCGGAGCGCCGGGAATGCTGGTTTATCCGAAAGTCGCAGCACCTGTGAGCCAGCCATGCTGGAGTCTTTGCATGATCACCACCCATCACCAGACACAAGAGAACAAAACAATCAGCTGGTATGCATCCTCAATGCTCCCTGTTCCCCATGGCATGTTTTGCAGAACCGGCGGTATAAGTAAAGCACCCTATGCAAGCCTTAACCTGGGTTTTTCCACAGGGGATGACTGGAAGAATGTTGCCCATAACAGAAAGCAGATCACACAACTCTTTTCTGTAAAGCATCTTGTTTCGGCGATTCAGGTACATGGCAGGGAGGTGGCTTGTGTCGAGGATGTTACACGGGATTATGAAGTTGACGCAACTGATGCGCTTATTACCAATCAGCCGGGAGTTGGACTGCTCATTCAACAGGCTGACTGTCAGGCGATTCTCTTTTACGATCCGGTCAGGCAGGTTATCGGCGCAGCCCACAGTGGCTGGCGTGGAAGTGTGCTCAATATTGTCGGCCATACAATCAAAATGATGACCGCCACCTATGGCACCAGGGCAGCAGATGTCCGAGCAGTTATCAGCCCGTCACTTGGCCCATGCTGTGCCGAATTTGTTCATGCCCGCTCTGAACTGCCAGGCAAGTTTTTTGTACACCAGGCGAAACCTGGCTATTTTGATTTTTGGGCAATCAGTTGCAGCCAACTACAACAGGAAGGAGTGCGACGACACAACATTGATATTGCGGGTGAATGTACAGTCTGTACAACCAATTTTTTCTCGTACCGACGTACTACAAAAAAAGGACAGCATCTCACCGGCCGCAACGGCTCAATAATTTGCCTGCCCCAGGCATAACCCCATAAGCCGCTACTTGTACTCCCGGGTCTTGTGAAAAATAATATCTGGAAATAACTCTGCCGTGTGATTAAGCCGCCACTGGCCATCTGCCAGAAAGGCCAACTCTCCCTCGCCATCCATAGCTAAACTTGCCTGATTTTTCGCCTCAAACTCTTTAAGCTTTTTCGGATCTTCACAGCTTACCCAGCGAGCCAGACTGTAATTTACAGGCTCATACACCGCGTCAACGCCATATTCTGCCTTAAGCCGTGCCATAGTCACCTCAAACTGCAAAACACCAACCGCGCCCAGGATATAATCACTGCCCATGATCGGACGGAAAAGCTGCACAGCTCCCTCCTCTGCCATCTGGACAAGGCCTTTATTGAGTTGTTTGGTTTTCAGGGGATTTTTCAACAATACCCGCCGAAAATGTTCAGGGGCAAAATTAGGAATACCGGTAAACTTCAACGGTTCCTTATCAGTGAAGGTATCACCGATTTTAATGGTGCCATGGTTATGAATACCAATAATATCTCCTGGATACGCCTCATCGACATTGGCTCGGCTCTGAGCCATGAACACGGTTGCATTACTCAGGTTGACATCTTTACCAAGCCGGTGATGCTTCACCTTCATACCGCGGCTGAACTTTCCTGAACAGATCCTGAAAAAGGCAATACGATCACGATGTGCTGGATCCATATTGGCTTGAATTTTAAAGGTAAATCCAGAGAAGGCCTCTTCGTCAGGCGCGACAGTCCTGGTCAGGGTTTCACGGGGAGAAGGAGGTGGTGAAAGCTCAACGAAATTGTCCAGCAATTCCTTAACGCCAAAGTTGTTAATGGCGCTGCCAAAAAAGACCGGGGTCTGTCCGGCATTGAGATAATCCTCATAGGTAAAAGGGTTGGCAGCCCCCTGTAATAGTTCCACATCTTCTCTAAGCATATCTGCATCAGAGCCAAGCAGTTCATCGAGCAGAGGATCAGTCAAATCTTTAACCACAACCCTATCCTGTGGCCGGGTATCCTGACTCGGGGTAAAAAGATTCAATTCATTGCGGCGCAGATCGTAAACACCCTTAAAGCTCTTGCCCATGCCGATAGGCCAGGAAAGGGGCGCACACTCGATCTGTAGTTTCTCCTCAATATCAGCAAGAATATCAAGAGGATCAAGACCGTCACGATCCAGTTTATTGATGAAGGTAATGATCGGAGTATTGCGCATCCGACAGACCTCCATGAGCTTGGTGGTCTGGGCTTCAACACCTTTTGCCGAATCAATGACCATGAGCGCGGAATCAACGGCAGTGAGCACCCGGTACGTATCTTCGGAAAAGTCCTGATGACCAGGTGTATCCAGCAGGTTAATTTCAAAATCACGATAATTAAATTTCATGACCGAAGTGGTCACGGAAATACCGCGTTCCTGCTCAATGGACATCCAGTCACTGGTTGCATGCGCTGAAGTTTTACGCGATTTGACAGCACCAGCCATTTTAATGGCACCGCCAAAAAGAAGCAGTTTCTCGGTCAGGGTTGTTTTACCGGCATCAGGATGACTGATAATTCCAAAAGTACGGCGTCTGGCGATTTCTTTTTGCAGTTTGCTGCTCACGACTCTTCTCTATTTTACCGGTCAAGCCGGGAAAAATTAACACAGGGAGATCTGTAGAATGAATAAACAAGCCACACCTTATACCCAGGCGCATGGGAATTGGCAAGTTTTACCGAACATACAGGGAAAAAACTTCGCTACCAACCGCCCAGACCGCATCACTGTAATGGGCAATCCGCTGCAGATCGGAACAGGCCTTCTGGTAGCGAGACACAGAAATCTTCTCCTGCAGCAACAGAGCAACAAGCAGCATCAGGGTATTATAATAGGAGAGCCCTGCGCTCCGGGCAGCCATGAGCAGCAGGCGATCATCAGAAAAAACCGGGTTTCCCGCTGCTTGTGCCATCCGGACAACAGCACCATCGGCACCCAGCCCATTACAGCCGGCAACGACCTTACATCCAGCAGGACAATGGCCAAACTCATCCTGAACCTGCAACGGCATGTTAAGCGATAAACAGGAACAGACTCTGCCAAGAAGAGAAATCCTGTCAAGATAGATAAGAGTGGAGGTATCAACTACCCCGCCAGCCAACATACGCAATTCTTTTGCCAGTAACAGGGGGTCAGGAAAACTCGTCTTTTCTGAATCACGCTGCCGGACATTGGTATGCACGTTGAAAACGTTGCAGGACAAAACAGGCTTAGTTGAGCTTTAAGCCCTGTTTATACATTGCAATATATATATCAGGAAGATTATTGCGCTGCAGGGCTTTTTTCATTTTTTTATATTTCCATCCCACCCGGTAATGGGAGACCTTGATTCTCTGCTTTTGAATTTCCAAAACAGCGTAAGATGCTGCCGGATTACCGTCAAACATCCTGCCCACAGATCCGGGGTTAACAAAATGTACCCCATGGATTTCTTTATGAAAAGGAGTATGGGAATGACCGCAACAGATGATATCCTGCCTGGCATTACGGGCAAGCTTTGTAAATCTCTGATTTAACGTGTCAGGAAAAAGAAATTCATCCGGATCATCAGGGCTGCCATGAAACAGACCGATCTCAACCCCCTTTATCGAAAAGATATTTTTTTCATGTAACCGTTGCAGATACCTGAGATTTTTCTTTTTCAACTCCTGTAAAGTCCAGGTATACATGATCCGTTTTTCCTGTTTTCGTGGTTTTCTAAATGCCCTACCTTTTGCAAGAAGCAACACCTTTTTATCAGTGTTACCAAGAATAGAGATTGCATTCTGTTTCCGTAGCCAACCAATGGTTTCATTGGGAAAAGGCGCATACACGGTTGAATCTCCGCAATTACAGATTATATCAATGCGGTGTCGTTGACGCACCTGTCGTGCTACAGCATCCAGGGCTGGAAAATTAGCGTGAATATCACTAAGCAACAATATTTTCATTTTTCCAAAGCAGAGAGCTTTTTCAGGAAAGGGAAGTTTAAGCAGCCCGGGACTATTCCCAGTGCATAGCAAAAAACAAGGCAACGACTGAACTGTCAATCATCGAACTCACACCTTAATTATACAACACCTTCAGAAAAATGACTGTAAAAGAAAGAAAAACAGTTGAACAACCAGGAAGAAATATTAAGCAGAAGCACTACTTTTTTGTGCCTCTGCTCAATCATAAGCATTGATTAACGCCAAGAATATCCGCATTGTTTGTCTAAAAACAACAACGCTATCTGGTCATCTTCAGATGGCGCTCAGGGCGACTGAAACCATGGCATAATGAACAATCATATTTTTTATCCTTTACATGTTTTTTGTGAACCCACTCAAAATTCCGGGCACCGTCTTCGCTCTCTTCATCGCCGTGACACTGGGTGCATATCTGAGCCCTTGGCCCTTTAAGCTGATAGCCCAGTTCGCCCTGCAAATTTATTCGCCCGGTACTGCCATGACAACTGGCACATTGCAATGCCTGGCCAGCAGGAGCCACCTCGTGGGTGATAAGCTGATAGGTGTCAGTTTCTCTCCATTCATAGGGTTCAGATGCGCTATATCCCATGTTTTCAAGCCCCTGGACAGTTGCACCAACAGCGTCACCACTTGCAAAATAGACGCTGGTATCAAGGGCAATCAACTCGTCACGATTTGTGGCAAGAGGTTGCAGGGCTGTTTTATATTTAAAAGGGAAGAGTTTAGCCTGTTGATCACCCACATCACCAACCGGACGAGAGGTTGGAATACGTCCGGTAACCGGGTCGGTGATGGTCTTATCAAAAAGGAGATAATTACGGCTGAGACCATTCCACCATTTATATTTAGGCACCAGATTACCAGCCATGGTCGGGGTTGGATGGATAGCACCACTTGCAGTCAGATGGGGTTGCAACCAGTCACGATGCGTTTCTGTCTTTTCACTGGCCGAAGTGTCTGAGGCATCCCGGGCATAGGTGGCTATATGACAGGTCTGGCAGGCAACACGGGCAACATGGCGGCCTACATCTTTGTTATCATGGCCATTCACTGTTCCTTTATTTTCATGGCATTGGGTACAGTCCATTACGAGATCTAGATCTGTGGGGCGTAAATCCGTTCCTTTACCTGCCATACGATGTTTTTTGGTTATAT
>RKSL01000200.1 GCA_008633435.1 Candidatus Desulfobulbus rimicarensis
TAAATTTTCATCAACAAATCGAAAATGTATAGTCCAGGTGTGAAACGGAATACCCTGGAATCATGAAGAGAGAACTTTTTCCACCTTATCTTCAAGCTCATCTCTGTCTATGGGTTTAACGCAGTATTCGTCTGCGCCAAGACTGATAGCTTCACGGGCAGTTTCCACAGTGGGATAACCGGTGAGCATTATTGCGTGCATATCCGGCGCAGCCTCTTTCATGAGAGCCAACACTTCAACACCACTCATTTTTTTAAGTTTTATATCCAAAATAGCTAAATCAACTTTATTCTCTTTAACATAGGCAATCGCATCGTCTTCTTCGGTAAAAGTATGGACATTATGCCCTTTCTTTGTCAAAATTTTTCCTATGAGTATCGTCGCATCCTGTACATCGTCAAGTGCCAGTATTTCAGCCATTATCTCCTCCTTTCACAATTCATCTGTAGGTTACGCGTTCTAAAAAATTACGACCGGGTTACAGCATCTGCCTCTGTAGCCACAGGTAAAATAATACGAAAAACTGTACCGCTTTGTTTTTCACCGGTTTGTTGATTTTCGACAGGGCTTTCAAGCTCAATCACACCGCCATGGTCTTTAATGATGCCATAGGAGACCGACAATCCCAGACCAGTTCCTTTACCGACGGGCTTGGTTGTGAAAAACGGATCAAAAATTTTATCTTTCACCTCTTCTGGAATACCGTGGCCAGTGTCCATAACCTCAGCAATAACATGGCCGCCCCGGGGATCAAAGGAAGTGCTCAACGTAATATCACCGCTGCCCTGTTCTTCCATGGCATGATGCGCATTATTCACAAGATTCACAAACACCTGACGCAATTTTTCTGCGTCACCAACAACTTCAGGCAAATCTTCCGTCAGGTTAAGATGTCCATGAATGTGGTCAATATTAAGATTATGCTCAGTAACGGCCAGCACATCGGTTAAGACTTCATTCAAACTTAAATTTTCTCTAATGCTTCCGGTCTGACGGGAAAATTTAAGCAGGTCAGCAACAATCTTGCGGGAGGCCTTTGTCTGACGTTCAATAACTTCAAGATTTTGATAGACTTCTGAATCTTCTTCAAAATCATCTTTCATTAACTGGGCATACCCTAAAATAATACCAAGTGGTGTATTGATTTCATGGGCAACACCAGCGGCCATCTGCCCGACTGAAGCCATTTTTTCGCTGGAAACAAGTTGTTCCATCATGGTTTTTACCCGGGTCAGATCTTTGGCAATGGCCTCACACCCAACAAGGGTACCATCATCGTCATAAACCGCAGTGCCTGAGAGTAGAACGTAGATTACAGAACCGTCTTTCTTTCTGAACTCAAATTCCTGATCTTCAATAAAACCATCGTTGATTATACAGTTGTAATATTTCTCAAGGCCTTCTGTTTTTGAAAAAATCTTTGGCAGGTTAAGAAGCTGTGCATCATCACGGTCATAGCCAAGCATGTCCAGGCCCGACTCGTTAATATCAAGCAGGTTATGCTGCGTATCACAGAAAAAAACCATATCCATGGACGCAGAAAAGAGATGTCGAAATTTTTTTTCTGATTTGGACAGTTCAGCGGTGCGCTCATCAACCTTTTCTTCCAGGCTGCTATTCATTTCCTCAAGATGGAGATTAAGCTGTTTGAGTTCAAGAGCGGCACTCTCGAGTTTTCGATTGGTCACCTTCAGCATATCTGCTTTTTTCTTTATAAAGGTGTACGCCTGCACCCCTTTATGAAAAAACATGGTTACAGCAGCCACTGAAATCAACAACAGGGTATTAAACCCCCCGGAATAGGGGGACATCCTTGCCCAGATATGACTGTTATCTGAGAAAAAGAGAAACTGTTTAACAATATGTCCGGCAGCCCGTGAAATGGAAAACGCAGCAATTGCAGCACATATATAAAAAAGATAGCCCCAGAGAAAATTCTCTGGCTGTTTCCTGGTCAGATAATAGGCATAACGCATGGCTAGAAACGCAAAAATAATATCTGCAATGGATCCTGCAGTATCTGTAATAATGGTTGGAAAGAGGAGCAGACTGGTCATTTACCTTCGCTCCCCTGCTCTTTTTCAACCGAGAAATACAATGTACGCATCCCCTTGTAGAGAAAGTACAAGGCAGGCACGACCAGGATATGATCAAATTTAGCAAAATAAAAAAGGAATGTTTTCAAGGCATCAGCTCCCTCAATTATTCCCCGTAAATATCCCCCGGCACCTGAAACCATGCGGACATCTACGTGCCCGGCAATGGCATGCCCCACAAAGGCAATAACGTTCCAGCCAATCATACACAGACAAAATCGGAGCAGATAACGCCAACCTTTACCGGAAAAGGATGAACGTCGAACATCCCAATACAGATATCCCAAGGCAAAAAAGAAAAACACATGGGCCATCTGGTGAACATACAACCCCTCAGGTGAACCATGAGCCTGCAGGGCCCAGGCACTTCCCGGAACCACAAGACCGGAGCAGAAAAAGATGCAGGCCAACATCAGACCTGATTTTTTAGTTAAAAAACGCTTCATTAGTACTCTATATAGTTTAAATACTCACAATACCTGGCAGGCTAACGTCTGCTTGTAACGAGCAAAAAAAGCTGTAAACAAACCGACTTTCCTTACTATGCACTTTTTGATCCTGAAAATACTATTTTTTAAAATAATGGTCTTTGTAAATAATACTGATGAGTTAGCCCATGACATTCTGATAATAATTCCCCATAAGCGGCTACATGTAGGGATAATTACAAACAAGCGCAACAAAAACGATGCACATGAAACAAATACTTTGCACCTGTTCCTCTATTTAACAGTGCCCCTCTCTTTTACTCCCCAAAAAAAGGGATGGCCAACGGAGTGCATGGACTCCTCGATTTATGTAAATATCGTTGCAAGACAATCTTTTCCTATCTGCAAAACAGGATATTGGTGTTTTAGTGGTGATTTTCCTGGCACAAAAGAAGAGATAACAACTGGCGGAATTGCTGAAAGGAAAAAATATTATACCACAATAATTGCTAATGCTGGGTATTCCCTTGTGTTGAAATAATGATAAAGGTTCCAGATCTTGGAGAAATTGCTCATAAATACCTATACATGACCAGAAGAGACAGAAATATACTAAGCATTTTTCGAGTAAATTCGCCTAAAAGAGACACTCATGCAACAGAAATGTTGCATGAGTGTCAATCCGCTTTCAGGCCTTGAAATAGTTTCCCCATATT
>RKSL01000201.1 GCA_008633435.1 Candidatus Desulfobulbus rimicarensis
CACCCGTTTCAGCCCTTTGCCGGCAATAAATCCCAACGGAAGTTTAGAACTAAAACGAAGGTGTTAACCAGGCTTAAAAAAGGTGATCTGGTGTATGTAAGTGTTCGCGAAGTCGATCTCTTTGATGGCGCACCAACACTTGATCTGGAAAAATATCCCAAGCTGCAGGGGGCTGCTCTGGTCATGCAGGAGGGGATGATTCGTGCCATGGCCGGTGGAGTTGAAAACCGGTTTTATAACCGGGCAATTTCTGCAAAAAGGCTCATGGGCTCAACCTTTAAGCCTTTTGTGTTTTCTGCAGCATTACAGCTTGGTTGGAGCAGTACAGATTTACTGGATAACCGGCGTAATGTTTTTGCCTTTATGGGGAATCCCTATTTTCCTCGTCCAGATCACCACAGCCCGTTTGATTTTGTCTCTATGAGCTGGGCTGGAGTCAAATCGGAAAATGTTGCCGCAGTGTGGTTACTCTATCACCTGACAGATCAGCTCACTTTGCCACAGCTACGTGAACTGGCCACCCATCTAAAAATGTCCAGAAAGGAAGGTGAGAGTTACCAGGAGTTTTCCTCCCGAATTCGAGATAGTTTTGGTATTCGAGTCACCCGGAGTACTCTGGAACGAGTTGCCTATGACAGGGCAGTAAAAAATCTTGAAGCAGATTTTCTTTTCGATAACCTGGCCGAGGAGTATCAGCAGCTCAAGCATCTCCCCTTTGGTCTGAATTTTGATAATTATCGCGCTAACCAGATTATTGCCCTGAAAAACAGAAAACTTAAAAACAGGCAACGAGTTGAACTGCGGCTGCGGACAGCAATACTCAACCGAAATTTTCTGGTTTTGCAAAGTGTCCAAAAGGCATTGCGTCAATTCCGCGAATATTTTTATGCACAGCAACAATTAGAACTTGCGCCACTTGATTATTTTGATACACAACCTGTGCAGCGGCCTGAAGGTACATTCTTTGCTGACAAAGATGGGTCGCTGATTTTTCTGCGATCCTCAAAGAGGAAAATTCCTGATAGTTGGCAGGTCGTAAGTGATCAGGAATTACGTTTACGGCTTGACGGTCTTCTGCCCGGTGATGAGACAATCTTTTGGGAGAGGATACTGCTCAACGGTTATGTCAGCTCCTATGCCATGACCCAGGTTCAACAGCAAATGGAGATTGAACGGGCTGCATTGTCTTCCAGCAAACCCTATTCATTGGAAGTTCTTGCTGATGTACGAGATTATAAAGTCATGCTTGGTTTACAATACCTTATTAAGCTTGGTCATCAGGCAGGTATTGCCAGTAATCTGCAACCTGTACTCTCTTTTCCATTGGGTTCAAATGTTGTTTCGCTGGCCGAAACAGTGCGTATGTATGAAACGCTGGTCACAGGTATCCACCACGTCACGCAGTTACCTGAAGATTTTACACAAGAGAACCATGACAGAGCAGATCAGGATGGGTTGTCTATAATTGAGCGTATTGAAGGGCCAGGTGGAGAAATGATCTATGCAAGAGCAACCTCCACTGAGCAGATATACGATCAAGGTGTCAGCTCAGCGTTAAGCAATATCTTGGAAAATACAGTACATTACGGCACTGGTTATTATGCACGTAAAAATGTGCGTCTCCACAGTGAAGAGATACACCGACAGAAACAACTTGAAAAACTCAATCTTCCCGTACCGCTTTTAGGGAAAACCGGCACGGCCAATGATTATCGCAATGCCTCTTTTCTTGGATTTGTCCCAACTGGTATTGCTTCCGAAGGTGCTGCGCTTACCCTGCAGAAGGGATATACCGTTGGGGTATATGTTGGTTTTGACAGTAATCTGCCCATGAAAAAAGGGAACACAAGGATAACCGGTTCCCAGGGAGCGTTGCCCACATGGAGCAGTATTGCCGAGGCAATTTATTCGCTGGAAGGTATTGGTGATAAACTCGACCCTGTTGATCTGGTCTTTAACAGTATTGGTCTCAAATATCCGGACACACACCAGGTTTTTGTGCCAGTTGATCCCAAACAAGGCGGAGTGATTATTGATGGCAGGGGGGCAAGGCAGGCATTGATTCCGCCAGCTGAACCGTCTATTCTGAGTCATGGTCGAACTACTCGAGCAGGGGTTTTTAAGGCGCGACGAAATTTTCAACCTTTCTGGCTCAATAAGAAATAGTTTCTATCAAGGAAATCTGCATTCAGTTGACCAGATGGAAAGAAAAAGGAATGCTGGTCACTTCAGCATGGCACGCTCTCAGGTGCGGCGACGCTCAGACACACTCTTCTTCCTTTCAATCTCGTGGCAAAAGAAGAACCGAGTTTTTTGCTTTCCGGGAAGAAAGCAATTGTGCCGTCTTCTTTTTTTTGATATATTTTATGTTTTTGTAGTATAAGCCTTATTTTGTAACTATTCAGATGGGTGCAAAAAACTTGCAAAACCACTGAGCATAACTGGTCAGATGTGCCCGTGATTCAGGCAGGTAAGCGAACCTGTGAGACTCCGAGCAGACCAACGAGCTATAACCCCGTCTATGCGAGGCGGCCTGATCGTCTGACGATTGGGTACAGCTAACCAGTTACATATATTTTATATAGCTGCTTATAAAACCTCTACTCCGATATGCTACCAATTTGGAGCCAGGGAATTTTAAATTAAGACACTCTCCAAGATTTTTACAGGTAGACCTGGCTCCGTAATACGCTGCTGGTTCCTGGCTGCCCTGAATCAATGAATAAATTATATCCATTTGCAGGTTCACGATCTATTGTTTCATTTGTTTCTGCCGTTGCAGCAACATTTTTATTCTCGGGTTGCGTGGGGGTACAGCGTGCTGCAGCTCCATATATTTCCGGTACATCCCCCGGGCATGAGCAATCTGCAAATTCCCCTGACGCTTCATATAACCGGGATGTCGTTATGCCGGCACTGAACCGGATTAACGACAGAATTTCCTCTTATCAAAAACGGATAACCGCCTGGCAGGAAGTTACTCAACAACATGGTTTTTTGCAGCTCTCTGCCACCCGGCAGCAAAATGTTCTTGGTTGTCAGCAACAAGTCGATGACATCTTAACCGATTATACCAGGCTGCAGGAATCATTGACCAACACAGATTCGCAACGATCCAAGCGTTCGCTACTGAACCGTAATTGGCCTCAAACGCAGAATAAAGATATTCATTATATTGAGGGACATTGCTCCGGCCTGCTTACCTCATTACAGTCATTACCCCAAGATCACGACGCGCTGCAGGATTATGCAATCTCCCTGACGGACTTAGCGCAACAGGGAAAGTATGATAAACTGGTTAGATCTTATGAATCCCTCCCCCTGGCTCCCGGGGAACCTGCCGGGTTTGAGGCAACCTTTGTCTATGGCCTGGCCCTTCTCAAAACTGGACGGGAATATGACGCTCGCCGGGTACTTAATGACCTGTATGTCAGATCACAGGATTTAGATCAGGAACAGCAAAGTACTCTACTTAAAATGCTTGCAGACATAAATTTCGGTCTTGGTGATTTCGCCACAGCACAAAAGCGATACAACGAATTGCTCAGGGTATACGGTTCAGCCGGTGAAGATGCACAGTGGCCACAGAGTCAGCTTGCGGTTCTTGATTATTCTTATGGTCATACCGAAGAGGTTCAGTATTATGCGTCTTTGATACGGCATTTTTTATCTTACAATCCTTCAAGGGACGGTTTTACTGTTGTCAATCAAGCCAGCTCTTTTCTGCACAAGTACCCTCAATCAGCTTTACTTGCCCCTAGGGTTCACAAACTTCAACAGCAGGCCGAACAGTTTGCAGAGCAGTGGTTTGCTGACATACTTGCAGAAATTGACAGTTTAAGTAAAGCTGGGCAGATACAACAGGCAGCAGCACGTATTGATAGTATTCCTGCATCTATTTTACCAGTGGATAAACAGGCTATATTACGCCTTAAAAAACAAAGCATTATCGGTTATTCCTCTCCGGAATTACCAGCAGAGGATGAAACAATTCAAGAAGAGGTACTGCACGTTCCTCAAGACAGTGCAGTACAGGAATCTGTTTCTTTGCCCGGGCAAAACATTGAACCGCAAATTGCCCAAAATACCCCTGCTCTTGATGATGGCTTGCAGAGAACCTGGAATCAGGCCATAAAAGATATGCAGGCAAAAAATTATGACCAAAGCCTGGAATTATTTACAGGTCTACTTAATACCTCATATAAAAAACAGGCTCAGGAACGTATACGTGAGGTCTCGTTACTCGCAGCCCGTCAAAGTCGTAAACAGGCGGCAGAACTGTTTGTCCGATCTAACCGGGTAACAGATGATAGAGAGAGAAAAAAAATACTATTGGCGTCAAGAGCTTTACTTGAGGACATATTACACAAATATCCTCAATCCGGGCTTGAAAATAAAGTAAGGAGAAATCTTAACCGGATAGATCAGGAACTTGCAGCAATTTCTCAGACGACTGAGTAAATGATTTTCTGGGAACTACTCTGTTGCTGGTAAACCGCGCAGTTAAGGATACCATTTAAAAAAACACCAGGTAATTGGCATAACTAAAACATTTGGGAGTAATGGCATGAACAAGAATCTTGTAATTGGAATTCTGGCGGCGATGCTTATTTTAGCATCTCTGTGGGGACAGGTCGGCAATAAAGGGAAAAAAGCTCTTCAGCATCAGCTCAAATCTCTTACTGCTGGTCATGTACAGACAGATGAAAACACAGTTGCAGCAGCTCACGGTGACATGGCAGTTACTGCTGCTCATACAATGAAAACTGTTGTCAAACATGAGGAAATACAACACGTTGATAAAAATGAGATAGCTGATGCCAAAAAAATTCTCGAAGTCACCGAGGCTCAGCTGGCAACGGTACGCCAAAAACTTGCTGATGCAAATAAAGCTAAAATAAGCATGCAGGCATTGGTTGCTAAAAAAGATGCTTCTTTACGCGCTGTTACCCAGGAAAAACAACACTTGGTGACAGAGCTTGGTACTGTTAAAAAGGCGGTCACAGCATCCAGTGATGCTCAGCATCAGATTGCCGCATTACATCAGAAAATCAAACAATTGTCAGGAGCAATGCAGGCGAAAGACCATCAGTTTAAGGCGGCTCATGATGAGTTTGCAGCCATTGCCCAGAAAAAAGAACAGGCTTTGAAAGAGGCCAATGCCAAACTTGCAGCAGCCCAGAAGGCCTTGAAAGATTTTGAAGCACAGTGTGCCTCATCCAAAGATGCCAGCAAGGAAATGGAAGAACAATTGGCTGCGTATCAGGACACTGTTAAAGAGCTGGAGGCTAAGGTTGAAGGAACTGAAACTGCTCGTCAGCAATGTCAGGAAAAACTTGATAATTCCACAACTGTTATTAGCCAGTTACAGGGTAAAATTGAAGGATCAGAGGCAGTAATACAGGAACTGCAGGCCAAGCTGGAAGAGGCAGAAACTGCAGCAGCTAAATTGCTTGACGAGTCTCGCCTTGCCAAGGAGTATGAGACAGCAAACGCTCAGGTTATTGGTCTTGAAAAGATAGTTGAAGAAAAAAATGCTGTTATCGAAGAGACCAGCAAAGAACTTGACCGCTTGAAAGTGAATATGGATGTCTTGCTTGCCCGTATTGCTGAGCAGCAGGATGCAATGCAGGAACTCCGTGACGAAAGTCGTGAACTTGTTAAAGAGCTGGCAGTAAAGAACAAAGAACTTGCCGATTTGAATGAACAACTCATTCAGACTCCGGTACAGCAGTAGTTCATAAATGGGCTGAACCCCCTGATTGTACCAAGAAGGCTCAGGTATTGCGATCTGTTGTTGATCTGCAAGTAACCCCTGAGCCTTTTTATTTTGTTCCCCAAACTCTTTTCCCTCCCGCCACTGAAATTTTTCGGATCAGATGGTGCTCTATAACTCGCGGCTGACTGGGTCGTGAGTATTGCAGACGACTGACGTGGTGATCTACAGACAATTAGTCCCCCCCCTCTGACTGGAAACCTGTGCTTGCTGCCCAGCCCGATTTCATCTTTTCTGCAGTCGGCAAAAAAAATGTCTCATTATGAGTGCATTTATTTTTCCCTGTTTTTTGATCCGTTCCCAAAAAAATTAATATCGCTTAAAAACGTTGCCATTGTTTGGTCTTGGTCATTTACTGTCAGGTCTTAATCAAGATGGTTTGCTTGTTGGCGTTGACAAACATTATGATGTCGCTTACTTGTAGTTTCCTGTTGTATATTTTTTATCTATGCATAAACAGGCATATCTATAAGGCATACTTGTAAAATTGTCTTTTCGTCCGATTTCTTTGTTGTGCTTAAGATTTTATTTTCGGAATATCAAGTATATGCCTGCGGTGCAAATGTTTGCAGGCTTGAACTCGAACAAAAATTCGAATTTTTTAATGCCACA
>RKSL01000037.1 GCA_008633435.1 Candidatus Desulfobulbus rimicarensis
AGGCTTGGTGGTTCGTCTGCAGCAGGTGTGCCCGAGTGACATCTTTCATCAAAAGACACCCTCTTTTTATCCTCGCCATCTGTCATGGAGCTGGCAGGATGAGGGTAAACAACGAGCCTTCCCCCAGAGTGCTTTGTAGTTCAACTGTTCCGTTATGGGACTCAGCAATATGCTTGACAATGGCCAGGCCAAGGCCTGTGCCGCCATGTTCTCGACTTCTGGCTTTATCACAGCGATAGAAACGTTCAAAGATTCGTTTCTGATGTTCCGAGGCAATACCCGGGCCTTCATCCTGAACCTGCAGACAGAGGTTTTTCTCCCCATTTTCCCGTTCAACTATTTCGGCAGAAAGTGAGACTGTTGAATCTTCCGGACTATAGGTAACTGCATTGGTCAACAGGTTGATTACTGCCTGTTCAACCATCGGGCGATTTAACCTGGCTTTGAGGTTTTCAGGAATGCAGCGCAGGGTAAAGGTAATATTCTTCTGTTGAGCACTCACGCTACAGGTCTGAACAGCTGTTTCAAGAATCGATTTTATTTCCTCTTCACGCAGCTCCATGGCATTGTTTTCCGTGGTGTCTTCTATGCGGGCAAGGGTTAACAAGTCATCAACAATGGCATCAAGCCGCACGGCCTGTTTATGAATAATCCCTAAAAAGTTTACCGCAGCTCCGGCATCATCAATGGCTCCATCAAGGAGAGTTTCCACATAACCGCGAATTGCAGTTATGGGTGTTTTCAGCTCGTGGGAAACATTGGCAACAAAACTTTGCCTGATATTTTCCAGCTGATTTATTCTCGTCAAATCATTAATGACCACCAGGCTCCCCATTTTTGTATTCTCTCCATCCTGCAACGGGTGAGCATGGCAGCGTAAATTCACCTGCTGTCCGTTTTCAATCAGGCAGAGATCACGGGCAAGGGCATCGTCTATACAAAGAGAGTCATTAAGGAACTTCTGCAAAACTCTGTTGCGCAAAACACCTTCAAAGGCTACTCCCTGTACTGCCTTATGATCAACATGAAACAGTTCAGCAGCAGCTCTGTTCATTCGTATTATGCGATGGTCATGGGCAAGAGCCAGTACCCCGTCATTCATGCTGCCGAACACAGCCTCAAGCTCGTTGCGCTGCTGGCTGATTATTCGAATTCGACTGTTGAGCTGTCCGGCCATATGATTAAGCGCATGAGAAAGCTCTGCCATTTCCCGAGGCACAGAGCTTGCCTTAATGAGAATTGGCTGATCTGTTTCCCCACTGACCATGCGTTCAGCGCCACGGCGCATTTCTTCAAGGGGGCGGCTTATCCGGCGGGCAAGATAATACGACAATGCAGCTGCCACCAGCCCAATGCAAAAAATGCCATACATGATTTTTTTGTGGATCACAGCAAGCACGGTATCAAGAGTGGCCACAGAAACCGACAGACGCAGCACCCCTTTTTCCGGTGCCTGCTGGATGAGTGGAATGGCCACATAGAGCATGTTCTGCTGCAAGGTTTTGCTAAACCTTAGCGATGAACCTGTGGTGCCGGAAAACGCCTGGACAATTTCAGGACGCTTACCGTGATTATCCATCTGGGCTGGATTTTCATTGGAATCGGCTAGAACAGTGCCGTCACCATTTATCACAGTAATCCGGGTAGAAGCTGCCCGACCAATAGTTCGGCAGAAATCCTGAAGCCCCCGAATATTGTCCCGGAGCAGAAGATTAACATGTGGCCTGAGCAGAATCGAACGATCCTGGATATCCTTTCGCATTTCACTGTAGTGAAAAGACTGCACCATCCTGGTGCCATACCAGCCAGCAGCAGCAAAGGAAATAATGATAATGAGAATTGCTGCAGGAAAAATCTGCCAGAAAAATCTTCGGTTTTTCATATGATTACCACAAGAAATATTCAGAGAAGCTACTCTTTAAGACGATATCCTATACCACGTACGGTTTCTATATATTCTCCCATTCTGCCCAGTTTTTTGCGAAGGCCAAAAATCTGCACATCCACGGCCCGGGGAGTAATAAGATAATCGTAGCCACGAATCCGGTCAATTATTTGCTGCCTGCTGAATACCCATCCCGGCCGGGTTGCCAACTGCTCAAGAATGGTAAACTCTGTGGTTGTCAGATGAATCGGTTTATCCTCAACCAGAACCTCATGTCGACCAGGGTGGATAACCAAGGAGTGAATGGCAATGCTTTCCTGGACCGGTTCCTGGTCGAGCAGTTTTTTCTCATGTTTTCTACGTAACAATGCCTGAACCCGGGCAATGAGTACCCTGGGGCTGAACGGTTTAGTGACGTAATCATCAGCGCCGCAACTTAACCCTGTTACTATATCATCTTCTTCACTCTTAGCGGTGAGCATGATGATGCAGGGCTGGGTAAAATCTTTTTTGGCACGAATAACTGTACAGACCTCGGTACCGTCCTTTCCGGGCAGCATCAGATCAAGAAGAATAAGATCAACTCTTTCTTGTTCAAGTATCTCTAATGCCTCTTCACCGGAATCGGCACAGGTCACATTGAATCCTGCTTTAATAAGATTATAACTGACAAGTTGCTGGATATCTGCGTCGTCTTCAACGACAAGTATGTTTGCTTTAGCCACAGAGGATGCTCCTGCAGGTATGTTACGAATTGGAATCACGTCAATAGTGTCATGAAGCATTTTACCTGCCCCCCCTCAGCTTGCAACAAAAAAGCCCACCCTAACACTATCCTAATACAACTGTAACAAAACCCTAAAACAATCAGTTACAACACGCACAAGAATTTAAGAAAAGAGTGATGGGTGCCTTGAAAATTTAGAATTTTTCAAGGTGGCCTGATGTCATTTAAGCACAGATAAGCGCAAACCCGGCATGACCGCACGTACCTCTTGTTTTTCTCGTAACTGTGGTATGGAAAAGGCAGAAATACGCTTATAAGACAAAGCCGGGATTATTGAAAGGATGTGACAAGTTCAGGCACAACATCAGCGGTAAAAATGTCCACCAGTTCTGCGTCAAACTGACGACCTGTACACTGACGCAGCTCAGCAACAGCCTGCACTGCAGAAAAATTTCGACGATAATTCCGGCGAGAGGTCATGGCATCATAGCTATCAACAATAGTTATTATTCGTGTTAACAGATCAATTTCATTTTCACCAATACCATCAGGATAGCCTTTGCCGTCAAGACGCTCGTGGTGATGGCGAATGATTAGGCTTTTCCGTTCCATAAACCGCAAAGGCTCAACAATTTTGGCGCCAACCTCGGGATGTTTTTTAATCAGTTCCCACTCTTCCGGGGTCAACTTACCTGATTTTTGAATACAGGAGAGATCAATAACCAGTTTGCCAATATCATGGAACTGTGCAGCCCGGCGCAGGACAAGACGATCCTCAGCTGAAATATCCACATAATCAGCAATGCGCATGGAAAGGTCTGTAACGCGACAGGTGTGGCCGGCAGTATACTCATCTTTTTCCTCCATTGCCGCCTGCAACGAGGACATAAGTCGAACGGTGGAGTGTTCCAGATGCTCACTATATCGCTCAAGAATAATATTTTGTTCAGCCAGTTCCCGGGTTTTTTTCTGTACTTCTCTTTCCAGGGTCTTTTTATAGAGATGCTCTTGACGAATATACGTCCGTTTTTCAACCGCACGCTTAATCTTGATATTGAACAAATCAAGATCATCAATGGGCTTTGTTAAAAAATCATAAGCTCCAAGATTGATGGCCTTAACCGCATAGTCTATGGAGCCAGCACCTGTAAGAAACAGCACAGGAATATCGATATTTTGCTGATTAAGACGATCGAGAGTTTCAAAACCATCAAGATCGGGCATATTAATATCGAGGATAATGACATCATACTCGTCATTGACCGTTGTCAGCACATCTCTTCCAGAACAGACCCCAACCACTGCATAGCCGAACATGGTGAGAATATTTTCCACCGTTGTCCGTACAGCATTATCGTCATCTGCTATGAGAATTTTTGTCTGCATGGTCAGCCCACCCTGAACTTTTCAAAAGTCATCTGTAAATAGAGTATTTCTTAAGTAAATTCTCTCATAAATCGAATCAATTGCAAGATCAAATATCATTTTTCATCATTTTCAAGAACCACCAATTCCCTAATGCAATCCTAACAAAATTCTAACCCAACCCTAAAAGATATTTATTTAAAAGAGATTAGCAACTATCGCTGCTCCAGGTCAAGCTACTCAAACACGTTTCTCTGGTACAAATTGTCTGACCAGCAAGACTGGATCAAAACGAGACCGACAACAAAGAGCAAAGACTTCGAACCATGCACGGTGGTTATTGCGGCATGGCAACCATACATAGCGTTTTGAAACACTTTCATAAACACTGATCCGCAAGGAGGGTAGAGTGCCCCATCAAATAACGTTCCACCGAGAAATTGAAAAGCTGAAACAAAAATTTATGATTCTTGGCTCCATGGTTGAAGACAGACTGCAAAAGACCAGTCTTGCCATGAAGTCCCGTTCATCGGAGCTTCTTGAACAAATTATCAGCTCTGACTGGGAAATTGATGAAATGGAAATAGAGGTTGAAGAAGAATGTCTGAAGATTCTAGCTCTGCACCAGCCGGTGGCCAGCGATCTCCGGCTGCTCATTGCCATAATAAAAATTAACAATGAGCTGGAACGCATTGCTGATAATGCCGTCAATATTGCCCAGCGCATTCAAACCATAAGCAAAGACTCCACCCTTGAATTCACCATTGATTACGAGCCAATGTTTGGCATAGTCCTGAACATGTTCAAACTGGGGCTTGATGCTCTTGTTACAGAAAACTCTGATCTTGCCCGCCGGATTTTCATTGAAGATGAAACAGTTAACCAGCTTCGTAATCAGGCCTATAAAGACGTTATACGCGAACTGACCAAAGAAGCTGGCCATGGAAAATGTCTGGTGAATCTTTACCTGATGGCGCGCCATCTTGAGCGTATCGGCGATCGAATCAAAAACATTGCCGAAGAAGTCATCTATCTTGTTGAAGGAAAAATAGTCCGGGGGGAATCGCATTAACATGCACTTGTCATTTTTTCTCCTGATCCTGCTCGCCCTTTCTTCTGGTGCCTATATGTTGGGCAAACAGAAGGCTCTGCAGTTTACCAGGGAACGGGGTGCAGCCGCCATCCACTCCCGGCCGGGCTATTACGGGCTGTTGCTGGCTCTCTGGTGCGCCCTGCCCTCATTGTTTATTTTTCTGTTCTGGACATTTTTTTCAGATACAGTCCTCACCTCACTTGCGATCAATACTCTGCCTGAATCACTGCAAAATCTTGCCCCGGATCAACTCAACCTGATGGTCAATGACTTGCGTAACCTTGTTGCCGGTCATGTTGCGCCCCGTGATATTGACCCGGTGCTACAGCTTGCCGCTGACAAATACAACAGCATGGCCAGTATCAGCAAACTTGCCCTTGGCGCAGTCATGTTCTGCGCAGCTACGGTCTCATCCCTGCTGGTGTACAAACGTATCGTGCCTGAAATGCGAGCTCGGAACAGGGTTGAAAGAATTATCAAAATCGCCCTGATGCTCTGCTCTGTCATTGCCATTCTTACCACCATAGGCATTGTTGTTTCTGTGCTCTTTGAGTCGATCAGATTTTTTAAACAGGTCCCCATAACCGACTTTCTCTTCGGGCTGAAATGGAGTCCTCAAATGGCCATGCGAGCCGACCAGGCGGGAAGCTCAGGAAGTTTTGGGGCTGTTCCTATAATGGCGGGAACCTTTCTGATCTCAGGAATCGCTCTGACCGTTGCCGTGCCCACCGGGCTTATGTCGGCAATTTATCTCTCTGAATATGCCGGGCCAAGAGTGCGGACATGGGCAAAACCTATTATGGAAATTCTGGCAGGTGTCCCCACGGTGGTCTACGGTTTTTTTGCCGCTCTGGTCGTCTCCCCGTTCATTCGTAACAGCGGTGAAATGTTTGGCCTGCAGGTTTCTTCTGAAAGTGCTCTTGCTGCTGGTCTTGTCATGGGGGTGATGATAATCCCATTTATTTCTTCACTCTCAGATGATGTCATCAATGCCGTGCCCCAGGCCATGCGGGATGGCTCATACGGACTGGGCGCGACCAAGAGTGAAACAATAACCAACGTTATCATTCCTGCAGCCCTGCCTGGCATTGTCGGCGGGGTGCTGCTAGCCGCCTCAAGAGCCATTGGCGAAACCATGATTGTAGTCATGGCTGCCGGACTATCCGCCAACCTGACTGCAAATCCACTACATGCTGTGACCACAGTGACTGTACAGATAGTTACCCTGCTGGTCGGAGATCAGGAGTTTGACAGCCCCAAGACTCTGGCCGCCTTTGCCCTGGGTCTGCTTCTTTTTCTGGTGACTCTGGTTTTTAATGTTGTTGCCCTTTATGTGGTTCGAAAATACCGTGAAGAATATGAATAATACCAAACACTCAGCAGCATATACACCACATGACGCCAGCAGTCGTGAAGAATCGACCATGCAGCGGGTTAACGTCGGCCTTGCCCGGCGATATCGCCGGGAGCGACTGTTTCGTTACTGCGGACTTGGGGCAATTATTGCCAGTATCGGCTTCCTGCTCCTGCTCTTTATTTCCATAACCGCTAATGGCTGGACAGCTTTTATCCAAACAGAGATTCTCCTTGATATAAAATTCAGTGCCGAACATTTTGATGTGGATAACCTCTCTGCGGCAAATTACGGCGCACTGGTCAAGAGCAGTATGCGACAACTTTTTCCCGATGTGAAAAACCGACGTGAAAAGCGCAAACTTTATAAACTTGTCAGCTCTGGAGCTGTCTATCGCCTCCAGAAAATGGTGATGAAAGATACCGGTATTATCGGCACCACACAAGCTGTCTGGCTGCCTGCAGATGACGAAGTTGACATGTTTGCCAAAGGGCGTGTTGATCGAGATCTTGCTGAAAATAACCGTCGTTTAAATGATAAGCAGATCCACTGGATTGATACACTCTCAGCAACAGGCAGGCTGAAGAAAAAATTCAACACCACGTTTTTTACGGCTGGAGATTCCCGGGAACCAGAACTTGCAGGTATTCGGGGTGCAACAGCAGGTTCCCTCTTTACCCTGGCAGTCACCCTTTTTCTGTCGTTTCCCATAGGGGTTGCCACGGCTGTATATCTTGAAGAATTTGCGCCAAAGAACAAATGGACAGATCTGGTTGAGGTGAACATCAACAACCTGGCAGCCGTGCCCTCCATTGTTTTTGGGCTGCTAGGGCTGGCATTTTTCTTAAACATTCTCGGCATGCCCAGATCAGCTCCGCTGGTTGGCGGTCTCGTTCTCACTCTGATGACTCTGCCCACCATTATCATTGCTTCCCGGGCTTCGCTGAAATCCGTGCCGCCATCCATCAAAGAGGCAGCACTTGGTGTCGGTGCATCCAAGATGCAGGCGATCACCCATCACATTCTGCCGCTGGCGCTTCCGGGCATGATGACCGGAACAATCATCGGCATGGCTCAGGCATTGGGGGAAACAGCCCCGCTGCTGATGATAGGCATGGTCGCCTTTATTGTAGACGTTCCTGGTTCTGTCACTGATCCGGCAACGGTACTGCCGGTGCAGATATATCTCTGGGCTGATTCACCTGAGCGTGCTTTTGTCGAGCGGACATCAGCTGCAATCATGGTCTTGCTGGCCTTTCTTATCTCAATGAATGCCATTGCGGTCTTTCTCCGCAGAAAATTTGAACGTCGCTGGTAGCTGCAGCATAACTGTTTCCGAACACTTGCCTAATCAAACCCTAACAATGCATGAGTAAATACTAATCGTCATCTTGTAAGAAACCCCTTTATTTACTTTTTTAGGAGACATCCATGTTGAAAAAAACGATTGCATTATCAGCTGTTGCGTCTTTTGCCCTGCTCTGGACCGCAACCAGCCAGGCAGCTGGCGGGCGTGATTACATCGCCATTGTCGGCTCTTCCACTGTCTACCCCTTTGCCACCACAGTAGCCGAACAGTTTGGCAAAACCACTAAATTTAAAACCCCTAAAATCGAATCGACCGGTTCTGGCGGCGGTATGAAACTTTTTTGTGCCGGTTCTGGTATTGAAACCCCGGACATCACCAATGCCTCGCGTCGGATAAAACATTCTGAATATGAAAAATGTCAGAAAAACGGGGTAAAAGAGATAACAGAAATTAAAATTGGTTATGACGGTATTGTTATCGCCAATGCCAAGACTGCAGAGCGGCTCAAGCTCACCAAAAAAGACCTCTATTTAGCTCTTGCCAAGGACGTTCCCAGTCCGGATGGCAGTGAAAAACTGGTAGCCAACCCCTATACCACCTGGAAAGATGTCAATCCGGCTCTGCCCGACACCAAGATCGAAGTGCTTGGCCCACCGCCCACATCCGGTACCCGTGATGCCTTTGTCGAGCTCGCCATGGAAGGCGGATGTAAAACAATCGACTGGATCAAGGCTATCAAGAAAAAAGATAAAAAACAGTTTAAGGCCATCTGTCATACAGTTCGTGAAGACGGTGCCTATATTGAGGCCGGTGAAAACGACAATCTGATTGTCCAGAAACTCGCAGCCAACCCCAAGGCACTGGGAATTTTCGGTTTCAGTTTTCTTGACCAGAATGGGGATAAGATTCAGGGTTCGCTTGTCAACGGTGAAGAACCGACATTTGAGAACATTGCAGCAGGCAAATATCCTGTTTCCCGACCTCTCTTCTTTTACGTAAAAAAATCCCATGTAGGCGTGATACCGGGCATGGTTGAATACTTAAACGAATTCACCAGTGATAAAGCCTGGGGTGAAGAAGGGTACCTTGCAGACAAAGGGTTGATCCCCATGCCAGCAGAGGAACGCAGCCGGTTTGCAGCAGATGCCAAGGCCCTTAAGCCTCTGGTTTTAACAAAAGAATAATTGTAACTATTCAGCTGTACCCAATCTTCAGGCGGTCAGTCCGCCTCGCATAGACGGGTTAAAGCTCGTTGGCCTGCTCGGAGTCTCACAGGTTCGCTGACTTACCTGAATCTCAGGTCATCTGATCAGTTACACTCAGTGGTTTTGCAAGTTTTTTGCACCCACCTGAAGAGTTACGAATAATTAATCATTACCAATTATACTGCCGAAGCCTGTACAGCTTCGGCAGTTAAGGATAACCATGGTCACAATGGCAGCTCCAGCAGCAACAGCACGAACAGCCAGAACAGACAACAAAGTCGACCGGGAAGATAGGTCAACAGTAGGGCATCAATTTGTTGATAATGCCAGAATGACCTGCCGGGACGTCAATGTCTATTACGGGGAAAAACACGCGATAAAAAACGTGTCCATTGATGTTGGTCGCAACGAGGTGCTTGCCATGATCGGCCCGTCAGGCTGTGGCAAATCTACCTTTTTACGCTGCCTGAACCGGATGAACGACACTGTTGACACCTGTCGTGTTTATGGTGAGATTCGGCTGGATGAGCTGGACATTTACGATAAATCCGTCGACGTTGTTCCCTTGCGGGCTCAGGTGGGCATGGTCTTTCAAAAACCCAATCCCTTTCCCAAGTCAATTTATGAAAACGTGGCCTATGGCCCGAAAATTCATGGTCTGTCGGCTAACCGTACAGAGCTTGATCATATTGTCGAAAGCTCGCTTAAAAAAGCTGGCCTCTGGACAGAGGTCAATGATCGTCTCGATCAGCCCGGAACCGGGCTATCTGGCGGGCAGCAGCAACGGCTCTGCATTGCAAGAGCCATTGCGGTACGCCCGGAGGTCATCCTTATGGACGAACCCTGCTCAGCTCTTGATCCCATTGCAACAGCAACGGTTGAAGATCTGATTGCCGAATTGCAGGAACAGTACACCATTGTGATAGTCACCCATAACATGCAGCAGGCTGCCCGGGTTTCCCAGCGGACAGCCTATTTTCACCTGGGTGATCTGATTGAAGTGGGTAAAACTGATCGGGTTTTTACCAATCCCCGCCATAAACTGACTGAGGATTATATTACCGGCCGTTTTGGCTGATCAGACCTGATGACAACTTCAGCTCTGTACTGTTCTAACCGACAAAACTGCCCAGCTTAATGCGTTGGGCATCCATTATTTCCTTCTCGCGGGAACCCGAAATAACCACTTTTGAGTCAGGCACAAAATTCAGATCATTATTGCCCCGCTCATAGGGTACCGCATTTAAAATCACCTTCATGGCATTAAGACGGGCTTCATGTTTATTATTTGAGCGGATTATTGTCCATGGTGCGATGTTGGTGTGGGTTTTCTTTAACATCTCATATTTCTGATTGGTAAAATCATCCCAACGATCCTGGGCCTGCACGTCAATTTCAGAGAGTTTCCATTGCCGGAGCGGGTCGGTTTTACGCCGTTTAAACCGTTTAGCCTGTTCTTCTTTAGTCACTGAGAAATAGAGTTTCACAAGAATCGTTCCCTGCCTGACCAGGTCCTTTTCAAATCCCACCACGCCCCGCATGAAGTTCTTATACTCTTCAGGCGTACAAAAACCAAACACAGGCTCAACAACAGCCCTGTTGTACCAGCTACGGTCAAAGATCACGACTTCACCACCCCGGGGAAAATGGGCAGTATACTTTTGGAAAAACCATTGCGTTTTTTCCTGATCATTAGGCTTTGCCATGGCTACAATGCGGTAATGCTTTTCATTCATATAGCGGGTCACCCGACGGATTGTGCCACCTTTACCTGCTGCGTCACGTCCTTCAAACAGAATAATCATCCGTTTGCGATTATTCTCAAGGCATTTCTGCATCCGGATCAGTTCGGCCTGGTAAGGTTTGAGCGCCTCTTCCCGGTGAAAACGCTTCACTGCCTTACGCTGGAACTTATTTAACCCGGGCCCCCCTTGTTTAAGATCAGCAAACTCTTTAAATAACTCTTTAAGAACAATAGGTTTTTTCTTGTAGAGAACTACTTCAGGATTCACAATATCCGCCGTAATTTTTTCTTTTTTTCCAGATGATTTTTTGCTTTTTAATAATTTGACTTTTTTACCAAAGCCTCGTTTTCCACTCTTTACCGCACTCTTGGCCTTGCTCTTTTCCTGTTTTGTTGCCGTGTTTACTTTTGTCTCACGTTGTTCTTTTTTGCCTTTCTTATCTTTTTGTTCAGCAGGAACAGTTTTTTTATTACTCTTCTTTCCAACAACCATTGCAGCCACCTCCCGACAGTTTATTCTCAACGCAACCAGGTAATACCACAAGCTGGCAGCCCCTCCCCTTCTCTATTTCATGCTCAAAATATCCCATCGCTTCCAGCCAGTCAATACAGAAAAAATACAGGTAAAATACATAGAAAAATACTGTATTAAAATTCCTTGATCACTTGTCTGTTATCAGGATCTGAAATGCGTTGCCAGATAGGTGCGCAGGCTGATTTTTTCACCGTTAATGCCTAATTTTTTGCGAAGATTATTACGATATGTCTCAACAGTGCGCACTCCTATCCTGAGCACTCCGGCAATCTCCTTGCTGGTTTTTCCCTGCCGGACAAGGTCGACAATGACACTTTCCCGGGGAGAAAGTTTGAGCATAATTTCCCGTGCCTTTGGCGAAAACTGTTCAGTAATCGAGGCGATATGGGCTGAAATTATCTGTATAATTTCAGCCTGCTTATCAGTGAGTGGAGATTGGCGGAGCAGATGAAGATAAGGGTGAACAAACTCCTGCAGTCTAAGTGCAATCTGTTCTTCAACCCGTTCTTTGGTTCTGATATGCTGATCAAGCATTACCTTAAGGGCAATATTTGCATCTTCGGCTTCTTTCTTCTTCTGTTCAAGCTCCAGAAGTGCTCTTTTTTGCGCAGTAATATCCCTTGAAATAAGGCCAAAACCGATACGAACCTGGTCATTGTTGACAATACAAAACACAGTTGTAGCCAGAAAACGGCTTTGATTACGGCCACATTGTTCAATGATACATTCACAACGCTGCTCCTTGTCTGCCTTGGCCACGGCCTCAAGAAACTGATGCTGATTTTTGACGTCCGCATATAAAACAGCCCCGTTGTGGCCTACTGCCTCATCCGGGGCGCAACTGCTGTCGTAGAGTTTTTCAGCAGCATGATTATGCAAAAGAATAGTCAGCGAGGTGTCCATGATAGTGATGGCCATATCCCCGGTTGACTGGAGCATACTGTCTAGAATTGGTGCGTGTTCAACCTGTTGTCTGGCCTGGATAAGCTGGGTTTCTTTTTGGCGAATCACTCCTTTAAGATGATCAGTGTAACTGGTGCGCAATCCTTTGACCAAATCTGTTTCCGTGACAATCCCCACACAATGGCCACTGCTGTTTGTTACTACAAGACGGCGCAATCGTTTCTGCGACAAGATCTTTGCCGCTTCATGGCTTGAGACATCGGAGAACACTGTCTGCACCGGCGCACTCATCACCTTATGCAAGAGCAAACGATCAAGTGGTTTGCCGGAACGAATAAAACCAAGCACATCCCGCTCAGTGATAATCCCAAGGGGATAGCCATTATCCTCCATGACAAGTGAGCTGATATGACGCTCATTCATTATCTGCACAGCCTTGAACACAGAGAGTGAAGACCGCATCGTGACAATATCCCGACTCATAATCTGACCAACGGTTTTAAACTCCATGAAGTATTCAAGCCCGAGATGGGCAAGAAAATCTGTGGAGGTGATAATGCCGACCAGAATACCATCATGATCGAGTACAACCAGATGGCGATAACGATGCTGCAGCAACAGTTGATAGGCCTCTCTATAATCCATGTCAACCAAAGCTGTCAGTGGCGGGCGGCTCATCAGCTGATCAATGGACCAGGAAGAATCTATTATGCCACCCGCCCGAATCTGAATAAGAGCACGCTCAGTAAAAATACCAAGGGGGCTGCGATCTCTGGCAACAACAAGAGCGCTGAGCTGTTTCTGCTCCATCAGAGCAAGGGCCTGCCCAACAGCAGTTTCCGGGGTGACGGTGACAACAGGAGTTGTCATGATATCCTGTAACGTATTCACAACAGGCTCACCAGAGTATGGTCTAAAACATTCCCGGTAATTTTTCCTTTCAGCACCTCAGGAACCAGGATTACGGTAGGATGCAAACTGTTGCAACACAGCCTCCATCTGCTGATCATCAAGCAGTTTCGGTGTGCCGATCTGCAAGCTCTGGCAGTACACTCTGGCCAGATTCTCAACTTCAATGGCCAGTGCCAGTACCTTATCAAGATTTTCTGCATGACAGATCATGCCATGATGCGACATGAGACACGCTTTGCGCCCATCAAGTGCGGCCATAACATTATCAGAGAGCTGCTCAGTGCCAAAAAGCGCATACGCAGCACATCGAATAGAATTGCCCCCGGCCAGGGCAATCATGTAATGAAACGCAGGAATTTCCCGATCAAGACAGGCAAGCGTTGTACACCAGGGCGGATGCACATGCAGCACGGCCCCGGCTTCGGGAACATTTTGATATATATCACGGTGCAAACGCCATTCTGAAGAGGGTGTATTGATCCCGCTGCAGCGGCCATTCATGGCCACCAGAACAATATCATCAGGCGTGCTTTGCTCATAAGGAAGAGCCGAAGGGGTAATAACCATCCCCGCTTCACTGCGAACACTCACATTGCCGGAGCTGCCCTGGTTGAGACCAATACTGTTCATTTTCAGCGCAATATCGAGTACTGCCTGTTGTTCTTTCCGACTGTTCTCTGCCATCATCCATGTTCCGGATAAAGAGAGAGCAATCCGGCCCGGCTGGCTTCACACACGCCCCGCTCGGTGATCAACCCGGTGACAAGACGGGCAGGAGTGACATCAAAGGCAGGATTAGCCGCCACGGTTCCTGCCGGTGCAATCCGTACCCGGGTAATATTCTCGCCAGTGGTTGTACCCGCCACATTCAGCACCTCTTCTTCACCGCGCTCTTCAATGGGAATCAATGCGCCGGAATCCAGTGTCCAGTCGATGGTTGATCCGGGCAGGGCGACATAAAAGGGCAGAGAATTATCATGTGCTGCCAACGCCTTCAGATAGGTGCCTATCTTATTACAGACATCACCATTGGCTGCTGTCCGGTCGGTGCCCACTATGCAGAGATCGACTTTTCCCTGCTGCATCAGGTGCCCACCGGCATTATCAACAATGAGATGGTGCGCTATACCGGCCGCTTCAAGTTCCCAGGCCGTTAAATGTGCCCCCTGATTACGGGGACGGGTTTCGTCCACCCAGACATGGAGATCAATCCCCTGCTCCCTTGCCTTGTAAATCGGGGCAAGAGCTGTGCCCCAGTCAACAGTTGCCAGCCAGCCGGCATTACAATGGGTAAGGATATTCACCGAACCTTTCCCGTGCTGATGCTGCCTGATTAATCCTGCACCATGCTGCCCAAGGGCTTCGTTTATGGCCACATCCTCATCACAGATTTTCGCGGCTTCCCGGTATGCCGCCTCAACCCGCTCCTCCGGGATAAGCGACAGCAGAACTGTCCGCATTCTTTCCAAGGCCCAACGAAGATTCACGGCCGTGGGTCTTGCGTTCAGCAGACAGGCACAGGCCCTTTCGAGTCCGGCATCAGAGCTGTCTTCAAGCAAAGCAAGACAAATACCGCAAGCTGTCGTTGCGCCAATAAGAGGAGCTCCCCGAACAAGCATATCGCTGATTGCCGTAACTGCATTCTGTAGCGTCTCAAGACGTATTGTTACAAACTGATGAGGAAGTTTTGTCTGGTCAATTATACCAAAATAATGGGTGTTTTCTTCCCTCCAGATTGATCGATAAGGCTTGCCATTAACCAACATAATGAATTCCTGGGAGGTGTGTGAAAAAAAGAGGACGCTGACCTGCCCGGTACTTCGAGCGAAGTACCGGGCAGGTCAGCAACGTATAAACCAGCAAGGCTGGACCAAATTCGCCAACCACAAAAAACCAAAAAAGTCGGTCACTGCGGCGTGGCACGTTCGTAGATGCTGCAACTTTCAGATAAACCAGCAAGGCTGAACCATGTTCGCCAACCACAAAAAACCATGAAAGTCGGTCACTGCGGCGTGACAAGCTCACAGGTGCTGCGACTTTCAGATGAGCCGCATTCCCGGCGCGCCGGGCACAACAAAGGATGAACCAGAAGCCCGGAATGTCGATTTGCAGTGATAAAGCCGCAGGAGGAAACTAACTCTGTCTTCTGTCCTCTGGTTTCTGTTTTCTGTTTTCTGTTACGGATAAACAAATGAACAATGCCTTGAGCCATGAACTACTGCCCGGCAGGATGTGGTACCAGCTCCGGTGTCCAGAAGAGGACGCCAGCTTTAACAGCTTCATTTAAAAACACTTCTCCATCCCACTCCCTGACCTGATCATAATAGCCGGCATGCATGACTTTTAATGTTATTTTTGCCCCCGGCACATCATCTTCAACAAACTGACGGACAATCCGAATTGGCGTATGACCAAGATAAATCCATTCTGAGGAACGGGGACGATTCGGCCCACTGACTTTTAAAGCAACATGCGAACCTTCCGGCTCGGAATTAATTTTAAACTGTACGGTTTGAATATCTGAGGCACAACCGTTTATACCGGCTACAAGGAGCACCGCAACAAGAACAAAAGTTATTTTCTTTAGAAAATCAACTGCCTGAGAATATCTCTTCATGATCACTTCCTTTTCTGCAATTCAACAGTTATCGGTTGCGGTTCAGCGGCTGCGGCCTCACGACTCGCATGACGGGTATTCACCCAAAAAGAGGTTATGTCATTCTTATACCCTTTTTTGGTTACTTCCACGGTCACATATTCGGGTTTACCATCCTTTCCTTCCCAGGTCACCTGAACCGGCGTCATTCCCAGATTGGTATCATCCCGCAAATTAACAACCTGAGCTCCCGGGGGAATGGTTATAAACTTTACATCACCATATGTTTTACTGCTGCCGCAGGCTGCGAGCTGCAAAACAGCCAGACATGCAAGCAGGTACAACACCCAACAGCCTCTGTTGCTGCCTCTCTCCATATCATTTCTCCTGGATTGTTGTGTATAACAGGGGCCCCTGTTATCATTCTGATATTTCATCTATGTACCATCATTATGACTTAATCTTTTTTATTATACTCACTCAGTAAAGTCTGGAGTTTCCATGGCGAAGACAAGCACTCTTTCCCCAGGCCACATTCTGTTATGACTTCACAAAAATTAAGGAATTCATCCATAAGACGGGTAGTCACCTTGTCTTTATGCTGAATAATCCGCAACTGTCGCCGCATGTTCAGCCCTTCAATTTGCAGACTTTTCAACCAGCCCTGCTCTATCTCTCTGCAAATTGTCAATTGTGAAAGACAGGCCGCACTGACTCCTGATTCCACAGATTTTTTGATAGCCTCGGTATGCCCCATCCTGGTAACAACTTTGAGCTGAGAGACATGCTTACCGAGTTTTTTCCGAAAGACTTCAGCAGTTCCAGAGCCCTCTTCGCGCATCACCCAGGTTGTTTCCTGCAGGTCTTTGGGCACCTGAAAGATCTCTTTACCGGCCAGGGGATGGGTCTGACTGACAATCACCACAAGTTCATCCTCAAACCAGGGAACTGCACGAATATTTTCATCACTCACGCCACCTTCAACAAATCCCAGATCCATCACCCCCTGGGAAACAAGATGCTCTGCCTGTTGAGTGTTGGCCACCAGCATGTTAATACGTGCTTCCGGGTGAAGCCGCATAAACGCTCCCGTAAGATAAGGTAGCACATAGTTACCTACAGTGGAACTGGCAATAATCTCAAGCGATCCGGCAACAGCATTACGCTTTTCAGTAAGCATGGACTCAACATTCCAGACCTGAAAGGTAATATCCTTGGCCATTGGCAACAGATAACGCCCCCGGTCATTGAGCAGTAAACTACGGCCATGTCTGTCAAAAAGCGGGCCGCCCAGTTGATTCTCCAGCTCGCCCAATGCCATACTGACAGCTGACTGAGTGAGAAAAAGCTCCTTACTGGCTCGCGTTACCTGCTGAGTTTCAGCAACAGCAATAAATATTTCAAGTTGTCTGAGTGTGACTGACATAGATTATCCTGTCTTGATTAAAGAAAGAGTGGTACGCCCGCATCAATAACTGAACATCAATCGATATGTAAATATTCCTTAATGATTTAAACAGTTTACCTTATGCAATGTGGTAAATAATTGTTTTTACATCATAACATTCCGGTTGATCAGGTCAACAGATTTTGCAGAATAGCGTTGAACCCCACTGCCTAAACATGTAGAGAGTACCACAAGTAGAGCAAAACAGCACCAGTTTAGTCTGCATTTTTCTCCAAAACAGGACGGATTCGCAAACAGCCGTCAACATCATCACCCATCCTGCTGCCATTGTTCCAGAAGCATCAATGCTTTTTTTGAACGAAACGTGCCTCGATCCCGTTTCTTCATTCTCTTCTCTAACGGTGGAAACAGGCCAAAATTCACATTCGAGGGCTGAAAACGGGAAGGATCAGATTGCGTTAAATGGGCGATTAATGCCCCAAGTGCTGTAGCTGGAGGGGGCGGGACGATCTCATTGCCGCGCAGTACAGCACTGGTGTTTATCCCTGCCAACAACCCCATAGCTGCAGATTCTACATATCCTTCCACCCCTGACAGCTGGCCTGCCAGAAAAAGTCCGGGACGATTCTTCATCTGGAGGCCAGAGTCGAGCAATTCAGGAGCACAGATAAAGGTGTTGCGGTGTATTGATCCCAGACGTATAAATTCTGCCTGTTCAAGCCCTGGAATAGTTCTAAAAACTCGTTTTTGCTCACTGTAGGTAAGTTTTGTCTGAAACCCGACGAGATTATACATTGTCCGATCAAGGTTTTCCGCTCTGAGCTGTACCACGGCATGAAAAACCTTGCCAGTTACCGGGTGGGCCAGCCCCACAGGTTTCATGGGGCCGAACCGTAATGTATCCGTCCCCCGTTCACACATCACCTCAACGGGTAGGCATCCTTCAAAATATTTCGTTTTTTCAAATTCTTTCAACGGTACAGTATGGGCATTACCAAGCATTTCAATGAACGCTGTATATTCAGACCTGGAGAAAGGACAGTTCAGGTAATCACCAGGGGTATCATCATCCCAGCGTGACTTACGATAAATCCTATCCATGTCAAGCGATTCAGCATCAACAATGGGGGCAATGGCATCATAAAAGGCAAGGTGTTTTTCCCCGGTAAGCTCCACCAGGCTCTTGGTCATATCCTCGGAAGTGAGAGGCCCGGTGGCAAGGATGACCGGCCCCCCAGACGATGGCAGCCTGGTCACTTCTTCCCGGATTAGTGTTATATTTTCATGCTGTTCAACTGCTCTGGAGACTTTCCGGGAAAACTTTTCCCGATCAACAGCAAGGGCAGAACCGGCAGGAACTTGAGTCGCATCAGCAGCGCGCATTATCAAAGAATCACAACGCCGCATCTCCTCTTTCAGTAACCCGACAGCGGAGTCAACCGCATTTGAACGAAGAGAATTTGAGCAGACCAGCTCAGCAAGCTGGGTTGATTCATGGGCAGGGCTGAATCGTTCCGGCTTCATCTCATACAGTTCAACCTGTACTCCCCGCTGTGCGGCCTGCCAGGCAGCTTCACAACCGGCCAGGCCAGCACCTATTATTTTCAGTTTTGTGTTCATGGTCATTGAATAATTACCTTTACCCGACGACGCCCCCATAACAAGGCATCATGATGTGATTCAAAATAGAGATCAATGCGATCTGGACCTTTGATTGCTCCGCCCCGATCAAGCACAACCCCCCAGCCCCATCCTGGAACAAACATACGGGTGCCAAAAGGGTAATAACTGGTATCTGCGGCAATGGTGCCGTCATGGCTGAGCCAAAGCCAGGGAAAGACAACCCGAAAGGGTATCATCCAGGGCCGTGAAAGAGTGTTCAGAGAAACCAGACCGGGCTGCGGTTCAACAGGAATGGTATTTGCCGCTGTTCTTCCTGTATATGGTCGGCCTTTCCCCTGCCCGGCACGTACATAACGATTCCAGAAATTGAGCTTCAGATATGTCCAGCTTCCCCGCTCCCAGCTGCAGCATTGAGAACACCCGCAATATGCAGTCGTCTCTATCATTCTCGTTTTCTGGGTAGCGCAGCCAGACAACAGCACCAAAGAGAAAAGGGCATAGAGAAATATCCCCATGCCCTTGACGACCGACAATGCCGAACAGGATGAACTGTCAGGCATAAGTAGACGCTTAATACCGATAATATTCCGGTTTATATGGCCCGTCAACTGCAACACCAATATATTCTGCCTGTTCTTTGCTCAGTGTTGTCAAATGAGCATCGATTTTTTTCAGGTGCAGTCTTGCCACCATCTCATCGAGTTTTTTGGGCAGAAAATAGACCTTATTTTCGTACTGTTCAGAATTTTTCCACAACTCCATCTGCGCGAGCACCTGGTTGGTAAATGAATTACTCATAACAAAGCTTGGATGCCCGGTGGCACAGCCAAGATTGACCAGGCGTCCTTCGGCCAGCACAATAATCCGTTTGCCGTCGGGAAAAATGACATGGTCAACCTGAGGTTTAATATTCTCCCACTCAAGATCACGGATTCCGGCAATGTCAATTTCTGAATCAAAATGGCCGATATTGCAAACAATAGCCTGATCCTTCATGACATCCATGTGCGCCCTGGTAATGACCTGCAGATTACCGGTACAGGTGACAAAAAGATCACCAAGAGGGGCGGCCTCTTCCATGGTAACAACCTTAAATCCTTCCATGGACGCCTGCAGCGCACAGATAGGATCAATTTCCGTCACCATCACTGTCGCCCCCATGCCCCGTAACGCCTGAGCACAGCCCTTACCCACATCACCGTAACCGACAACCACCCCGACTTTCCCGGCAATCATTACATCAGTTGCCCGTTTAATGCCGTCAATCAGCGATTCCCGGCAGCCGTAGAGGTTGTCAAATTTTGATTTAGTTACCGAGTCATTGACATTAAAGGCCGGAGTCAACAGCTTGCCATCCCGTGCCATTTCATTTAAACGATGAACGCCCGTGGTTGTTTCCTCAGATATACCCCGCACATCCTTGAGAAGTTCAGGATATTTATCATGCATAAGCAGGGTGAGATCACCACCATCATCAAGAATCATGTTAGGACGCCAGTCGTCGGGGCCAAAGATAGTCTTTTCTATGCACCACCAGAACTCTTCTTCACTTTCCCCTTTCCAGGCAAAGGTGGGGATGCCTGCTGCAGCCATAGCCGAAGCAGCCTGATCCTGGGTGGAAAAAATGTTACAGGAAGACCAGCGCAATTCTGCGCCGAGATCAACCAGAGTTTCCATCAGCACCGCGGTCTGGATGGTCATGTGCAGACAACCGGCTATGCGGGCGCCCTTAAGAGGTTTTGATTCACCATACTCTTCACGAAGAGCCATTAAGCCCGGCATCTCAGTTTCGGCAATGGCGACTTCCTTGCGTCCCCATGCTGCCAGTTCCATGTCTGCTACTTTATAATCACTCATTTCTGTATTAACTCCGCTCTGCCTGTTTGCAGAATGTATGTACTTTTATGCTCATATGCCGTTTACTCCGAGTGGTTACACACCGGCAGCACTTTTTAATTCTTCAGCTTTATCGGTACGCTCCCAGGTAAACTCAGGAAGCTCACGCCCAAAATGGCCATACGCGGCCGTTCTATGATAAATTGGTCGCAACAGATCCAAATGCTGGACAATGGCTTTGGGTCGCAGATCAAAAACCTCGCCGATCAGCTCAATGAGGCGTTCATCAGAGACCTTGCAGGTACCAAAGGTTTTAACATTAATAGAAACCGGCTTGGAAATACCAATCGCATAGGCAACCTGAACCTCAACCTCTGTGGCCAGACCTGCGGCAACAATATTTTTAGCCACATATCTACCCATATACGAGGACGAGCGATCAACCTTGGATGGATCCTTGCCGGAAAATGCGCCACCGCCATGGGAACCTCTGCCCCCATAGGAATCGACAATAATTTTACGTCCTGTCACCCCGCAATCACCCACAGGGCCACCGATCACGAATCGTCCAGTGGGATTGATAAAAAATTTCGTCTTGTCATCAAGCATGTCTGCGGGCAGAATCGGTTTGATGATTTCTTCCATGATGCCTTCTTTTAGATCAGCATAGGAAACATCAGGGCTATGCTGAGAGGAAAGCACTACAGCCTCAATCCTTTTGGCCACATTATCCTCATACTCAATGGTCACCTGACTCTTGGCATCAGGACGCAGCCAGGGCAGCACCCCGGCTTTTCGTACTTCAGACTGCCTTTTGACCAGCAGGTGGGCATAAGTGATGGGCATGGGCATCAGCACGCTGGTTTCGTCACAGGCATACCCAAACATCAAGCCCTGATCACCCGCGCCCTGATCCAGATCAAGACCGGTACCTTCATCTACGCCCTGGGCAATATCTGAGGATTGCTTATCGATGGAGGTCATTACCGCACACGACTGCCAATCAAAGCCCATATCAGAGGAATTATAACCAATTTCACGGATGGTCTGGCGGACAATATCGGGCATGTCAACCCAGGCCGAGGTGGTAATCTCACCGGCGATCATCGCAAGACCCGTTGTCACCAGGCTCTCACAGGCCACGCGGGCATGAGGATCCTGGGAAAGAAGTGCATCAAGAATAGCATCGGAAATCTGGTCGGCAACCTTGTCGGGATGCCCCTCTGAAACCGATTCAGAGGTAAAAAGATGACTCGACATAAAAAACTCCTGTTAAATGTTTACGCAGTGGCAGATGTCTTTGCCCTGCCACTGCCCTTCCAGCCGGCCTCCCGAACCTGAAGAACAAAATCAACAACAATATCCCATTTGTTTAATGGACTGATCAAATAAAGACCATCAACAAACGATGAAATATCTTCTATCAACCTGGCTGTATAGTCAAGGGCAACCTTGCGCTGATCGGCAACCTTATCAAATCCTGCCAGTTTTTTTCGTAAATCTTCCGGTACGGATATACCGGGAACCTCGTTATGAAGAAACTCGGCATTACGGGATGATATCAAAGGAAATATACCGGGAAACATCAATATATCTACATGAGCTACCCGTTCCATCATCTGCTCGACTTCAGCGCGGGAAAAAAGAGGCTGGGTCATGGCATAGCGGGCACCCAACGCTGCCTTTTTCTCAAGACGGCTGATCTGCAGGCCAGGATTGGACGGTCTGAAGCTAAAGGCTGCACCAATTGAAAAATTTGTCTGTTCTTTCACAGACCTGCCAGCCATGTTCACCCCACGATTCAAGCCATCTAGCATCCGGATAAGCCCGTTTGAACGCAGATCAAAAACACCGCTTACTCCAGGCTGATCTGTACCTGCGGCCGAATCTCCGGAAACAGCAAGCACTGCTTCAATACCCAGCAGATGCGCTTCCATCATCCGGGATTGCAGCCCCAACGCGTTAAGATCCCGACCGGTTTGATGGATAATTGTCTGCACACCTATTTGCTGACGGATCAAGGAGGCAACGCCCAGGTTTCCGGCTCGTAAAATAGCCAACGGATTTTCACCAAGGGAGATGGCATCCACACCTGCCTCAGCAAGTTTCCCTGCACCGCGAAGAACAGGGGCAACGTCAAGATGGGTGGGCGGGTCTAGTTCTGCTATGATCGGCAGATGTCCTGCAGCAAGGCCTGTAAGGAACCCACCGACACGGGATTCACCAACAATCTCCTCATCAGCTGCACCGGAGACTTCAACCTGCGTGCCGCGAATACGTACCGGTTTAATCCGCAAAGCCGAACGAAATTCCTGCACATGCGCAGGTGTTGTGCCGCAACAACCGCCAATAAGATGCACGCCTTTGCGGATCATTTCCCGTGCCCGTATGGCCATATAGCCCGGCTGTGCCGGATAGATCATCCGATGTCCGACCATTTCCGGCATTCCTGCATTGGGAAAGGCAGATAGAGGAATCCCCTCACCCGCCAGAGGCGACATTTTCTCTATGGCAAGCACCATGGCATCAATACCCCGACCGCAGTTGGTTCCCACCACATCAGCACCTGCGGCCTGCATTTCACGGGCACAGGTCAGGGCATCATCACCACGCACCGTTGTTGCCCGGGCCGGAAACACCATCTGGCTGATCACCGGTAATCCCGGAGCAACTTCTTTGGCCACAGCAATGGCCAGGAGTATTTCATCAAGGTTGGAAAACGTCTCAATGATTAATACATCCACCCCGCCGGCAACAAGTCCGCGCATCTGCTCGCGAAAACTTCCCCGGATATCCTCAAGAGTTATATCTTCTTCATCAAGTGGAAAGCTGATCCCGGATGGCCCCACCGATCCGGCAACATACACCTGGTGTCCGGCTGCTTTACAGGCAATCTCTGCCCCGGCACAGTTCACAGCAAAAACCTGCTCTCCTGCCCCTGCTTCACGCAGTTTAAAACGACCAGCTCCAAAAGTATTGGTTTCTATGAGCTGGCTGCCAGCCCTGATATATTCTTCGTGAGCACTGAACACAACATCACGGGCCTGCACATTGAGCAGATCAAGATTACGCCCCCGCTTTACCCCCCGTTCAAAGAGGTAGGAGCCAAGCGCACCATCAGCCAAAACCACATGGTTTTGTATATATTCACGAAAATCAGGTTTCATTATTTTTTGTGTTTACCGGCAGGCAAAGTTGCCACTAAGCCATAACCCCTTATGGTTTCGTACTTCTCCAGGACAAATAAAAATGCACCATAGCTGAACATAAGAGGATATACCTACACAAACTCACAAACAAGTTCAACAAAAATAGCACAGGTTTTTAATGGGTAATCAGCAGAGAAAGCAACTCACCCCTGAATGGCATAGCCGCCATCGACAACAACAACCTGACCGTGGATCATGGCCGCGCCCCCACTGCAGAGAAACAAGGCAAGGTCTGCCACATCCTCAGGTGTTGTCAAGCGACCAAGTGGGGTGCGGGCCAGAGAGGTATCAATAATTTCATCGCGGTTGGGAAATTTTTTCAATGCATCAGTATCCACGACACCGGCACTGATTGTATTAACGGTAATTCCCCTGGGGCCCAGTTCAACGGCCAGATGCCGCACCAGGGATTCGAGAGCGGCCTTTGAAGCCCCTACCACGGTGTAGTTCGGTACAGCACGAACAGCGCCAAGACTGGACACGGCAAGAATTCGCCCTCCCTGCCCCATCATCGGCGCAGCATGTTGAGCAAGAGAGAGCAAGGCTCGGGCATTAATATCCATGGCCCAGTTCCAGTGACGGGTCGTCAGCTCCATGGCCGGTTTCAGTACACCGGATGCCGCGTTGGAAACAAGAATATCCAGTCGATTGTAACCATTCTGGATTTCCTCAAACATCCGTTCTACATCGGCTTCCTTGGCAACATTTGCCTTAACAGCCAGGCAGCGAACCCCCTGTTCCTCAATGGCTGCAACCGTTTCTTCTGCATCACGCCGGTGACGCACATAATTCACCACAATATTGACGCCGTTTGCGGCAAGACGAACAGCAATGGCCCGGCCAATCCCGCGGGAGCCTCCGGTAATGAGTGCTACTTTTCCCTGTAATTCCTGCATCTATTTTCTCCCTGCAAAGCGCATTTTTTCTCTGGTAAAAATTTGTTCCCCCAGCATGGCAGCATGGCTGAACCATAATCGCCAGCCACAAAAAGCTTTGAAAGCTGGTCACTGCGGCGCGGCACGTTGGTAGCTGCTGCGACTTTCGGATAAACCATCATTCCCGGCCCGCCGGACACAACAAAGGATGAAACAGAAGCCCGAAATGTAGATTCGCAGTGATAATGCCGCAGGCAGAGACTAACGCTGTCTTCTGTCCTCTGGTTTCTGTCTTCTGTTACGGATAAAATCTACTCCGTACTCACCTTCTTTGCAAGTGTACTCAAGCTCGCCTAAACAAGCTCAGCCAGAGGCGCCCCATACTATTTTTCAAAAAACGAAACAGATTAAAACGAATGGGCACAAGCTGCTCAGGAATACGAAAATCAGCCACCTTAACCTGCTGAGGCAAAGCAAGTGGAAACTCCAGCCCCGAAAGTGTACTGCCGGGAAGTCCGGCCTGACGACAGGCAATCATCACAGGGCTTTGCCCGGGTCGCACACCAAGAATCTCAAGAAGAGCCCGATCAAGGGCCACCGGATTAGTTGAAGCGGCAATAACGTTCAACAAAAAAGCTTCACCATGCAGGGGGCCGGTTCCATGCATGGCTGTTATGCCGTCCGCAATGGTAAGAGAATCCGGCAGGACATCAAGGAGCTGGATAATCCTGTCACAAAAGCTGCCCCCCTTGCCCCCGTAAACCATGTGCCAACTGGGTTTTCGCAGACCTGCCAGGCAACCAAAACAGTTTTTGACCGCAAGCGTCACTCCGGTCTGACCATGGGCTTTAACCCGGGGAAGATTAACCAGCAGATCGCAATCCAAAGCCTGAGCAGCCATCCCTGCCGTTTCCCCACAGGGCAAGACAACCTGACGAACAGTGGTAAAATCAACCAGGGTAACCCCCATCCCCAGAAGCTCATCGGCTATACCAAGACGCGCAAGAGCAACACTTGAGGTACCAAATGCCGGAGAATCCCCAATGGCTACCTTGGCGCCATGGTCAAGAAACCAACGGGCAACCGCAACGATAAACGCTGGTTCAGTACAGGGCAACGAACCATATTTCACTGAAATGAGATTGGGTTTGAGTAATACTGCACAAGAATGCAGTTCAGGCAGGTCGTGTAGCGCGCCGAGCACCCTGTCAAGTTGCTCAGCAAGCTCTGCCTTTGCATAATCAGGGCAGGAGGAAATGGCGACAACAGCTGAGTCAAGGCGCATAACAAAAAAAATCCAGCCCAACCAACAGAGGTTGAACTGGATTAAGGAGAGAAGAGATGAAGAATACTCTATTTAAAGCATCAAGCATGCCAATTACTCAAAAAAGATTGGTGAATAAAATTTACTCTATTATTACACACTGTTACATTGAAAAAGAGGGTACTCTGCCATCAATCCCCCCTAGCAAAAAAGTACAATTTTCTATACCACAAAAGGGGGCAATACGTTCTCCAGCATTACAATAAGAGCAAAATATCAAAGCGATACCAACTTATTCAACTTTTGATAAACAATATCATTTACTGAATACATCATTCACCCTTGGCCCAGTTAAGTAAGCCGCCGGCAATGAGAATCTCCCGATGCCGTTTGGATAAATCAATGACTGCCTGCAGCTTTTTCCCGTTAACCAGCACATCAATAGTGGTGGCTCCTTCTGCCAGCGCATTCCTGATACCGGAAATAACCATATCAGCCCCCTGCTCTACCTTGTCGTAATCTGCCGGTTCGGCAAAGGTGAGCGGTAGAATACCGAAGTTAATAAGATTTGCCTTATGAATACGGGCAAAACTCTTCACAAGCTTCACCTGCACGCCCAGATACCTGGGGGCCAGGGCCGCATGCTCCCGGCTTGACCCCTGTCCGTAATTATCGCCACCAATCACTGCACCAAAATGTCCGGCAGACATGGCTTCTTTCATGTCACAGGCGAAACACTCGCTGACCTGAGAAAAAACATACTCACTGATAGCCGGAATATTGCTGCGCAACGGCAGAATTTTTGCTCCGGCCGGCATGATATGATCCGTGGTAATATTATCAGCCAGCTTCAACATAACCTTGCCTTCCCAGGTTTCAGGCATGGGCGAAAACTCGGGAAACGGGGCAATATTAGGGCCACGGATAATTTCGACCTCCGTGCCCTCGGGCAGGGGCGGCTCAATACGTTCATCACCGGGAAGATATTTTTCAGGCAGAGTAAAGTCAGGGTACTCGCCCAGCTCTCTCGGGTCAGTAATGACCCCTTTTATGGCAGAAGCTGCGGCTACTTCAGGGCTGCAGAGATAGACTTTATCGCCCTGGTTCCCCGAACGTCCCGGAAAATTTCTGGAAAACGTCCGCAACGAGATCATCCCTGTCGGCGGAGCCTGTCCCATACCGATACATCCCAGGCATCCGGATTGATGAATTCTCGCTCCAGCCTGCAACAGCGGCAGCACATTACCTTCGGCGGTCAGGTTTTCCAATGCCTGTCGACTGCCAGGATTCACCTCAAAACTCACCTCGCGGGCGACTTCACGTCCCTCCATTATTTTTGCAACCGCTGTCAAATCTCGCAGGGAAGAATTGGTGCATGAACCAACCAGCACCTGCGCCACCGGCTTACCGGCAACCTCACTCACCTTGACCACATTATCAGGCGATGAAGGACAGGCAATCATCGGCTCCAGGGTTGACATGTCTATTTCCAACACCTTGTCATAGACAGCGTCTGCATCGGCAACCAGCTCCTGCCATTGCTCTTCACGCCCCTGCGCGGCCATGTATATGCGAGTGTTCTCATCAGAGGGAAAGACCGAGGTCGTGGCCCCAAGTTCTGCACCAAAATTAGTGATTGTAGCTCGATCTGTAAGGCTCAACTCGGCCACTCCAGGGCCGAAATACTCCATAATATAGCCGACACCACCCTTCACAGTAAGCTGCCGCAACACCTCAAGCAGGACATCACGTGCAGCCACCCAGGGGCGAAGCTTACCAGTCAGCTTAATGCCGTAGATCTCAGGCATAACCAGGTAAAACGGTTTACCGGCCATGGCCATGGCCACATCAAGGCCGCCCGCCCCCATGGCAAGCATGCCCAGCCCGCCACCTGTTGGGGTATGGGAATCAGAGCCAAGCAATGTTTTACCCGGCACCCCGAAACGTTCAAGATGCACCTGGTGGCAGATGCCATTACCTGGAGGGGAAAAATGAAGGCCAAATTTCCGGGCAACACCCTGCAGGAAAACGTGGTCATCAGCATTTTTAAAATCTGACTGCACCAGATTATGATCCACGTAGCTCACCGACAACTCAGTTTTCACCCTTGGGATGCCAATGGCCTCAAACTCGAGATACGCCATGGTTCCAGTGGCATCCTGGGTAAGAGTCTGGTCTATGCGCAACGCAATCTCTTCACCTTTTTTCAGCTCTCCCTCAACCAGGTGTGCTGCCAGTATTTTTTCCGCAACTGTCTTGCCCATCTCTACTCCTTAAAAAAACAGGGGCTGCTCCGGTTGTCCCGAAGCTCCCCTGTCATCCTGTTATATGGTGTGTAAAAAGGTGTTAGGGTGCTTTGAAAAATTAAAATTTTTCAAGGTGGCCGTTACTGAAACGCTATGACCCGTGTTCTGATAACCCCTTCATTGGCTTCAATTTCTCTTTGGACTTCTGCCGGCACCGGCCCCGAACAATCAATAATATTGTAACCGATGGTGCCATTACTCTCATTGGTGTAGCTCATGATATTGATATCATGCGCCCCGAGAGTATTCGTCACCTGGCCTATCATGCCCGGTTTATCGTGATTAATCATGATAAGACGGGAATGTACCTGCACAGTCGGAATATTTTCCACATTGGGAAAGTTGACACTATGGGTAATATTACCATATTCAAGATAGCTTTTCAGCTCCTTGACAGCCATGCTGGCACAATTTTCTTCTGACTCAGATGTTGATGCGCCAAGATGCGGAGTGAGCAGAATCTTCTCATTTCCTATCAATTTCTCCGATGGAAAGTCAGAAATATGTCCACAGATCTTACCCGAGGCTATGGCAGCTAGTACCGCATCCTCATCAACAACCGGGCCACGAGCATAATTAAAGAGCAGGGCACCATCTTTCATCATGTCAATAAACTCGGTGGAAACAAGACCCGTTGTATTTTTATTGAGCGGCACATGCACAGAGACAAAATCTGCCTGACCAAGTACTTCACGCCTCGACTTAGCCAGCTTAACCTCTGGTAGCAGGCCGTGAATATTGTCCATCACCGGAAAGGGATCAAATCCGACAACCTTCATGCCATGGTGGATGCCCATATTGGCCACCCGGACACCGATCTGACCAAGCCCTATAATGCCAAGAGTTTTTCCCGACATCTCAAACCCTTTGAACATTTTTTTCCGTGCCTCAACCTCAGCATTCAGCTCTTCACCTTTCATGTCGCTCAGACCCGCGCAAAAGGCTACGCCCTTGTCAACATTTCTCACCCAGATGCCCAACATGGTAAACACCAGTTCAACCACTGCATTGGCATTAGCCCCGGGAGCATTGAACACACAAATGCCTTGACTAGAGGCCTCTTCAACCGGAATATTGTTAACACCTGAACCGGCTCTGGCAATGGCAAGCAGTTCAGGAAACCCGCCAAGCTCAACAGGAGAACTGCGCACAATCAGCCCCTGGGGATTATTCTCGTTCTCATCCACGCTGTATCGCTCATCAAAAAGGTCAAGCCCTTCTGCGGCAATGGCATTCATTTTTTTAATGCGAAAGGTTTCCATACTTCCTCCACGGCCTGTGACCAGACCTTTAAATTCATATTCTGTCTCACTGTCACCCTGCCCGCATATTTCACAAGCGGCCTGCGGCGGCGCCCCTTGTGAAAGCTGCGTGCTAAAAAACAGGAAAACATCCCGTAGCTCCGGGGTGACCCTGCCCAAAAAATAGAGAAAAAAATCTGCTTTTCGTCAACGAGCTGAAAGGTTCAGAACTACAATGAATCTGCTGTTTTTGTCAAGCAAAACACAAGGAGTTTACATCCAATATTGTGAATCCCGGCAAAGAGGAGTATTCTGTCCAGACACTTTTCAACGTAATCAACCAGAATTGTACATTCCAATGAAATATTACAGCCTGCCAGTTTTCTTGTATTTTTTCCTTGTATTCTCCTTTATTACGCCTTCTTCCCTGCTGGCGGCAACTCAATTACCCAGCCAGCACATAGCCCTTTCTTTTGATATTACCCACCATACGATTTTCGGTAATTCAACCTTTTCAGTGCCAGCAGACACAGAGCTGCTCCTCTCATTTCAAGGGCTGGAAAACATTGTTTTCACAGAAACAACAGCACAAAAAAACGTACCAATACCAATTACGGCGCAAAAAACAGTTAGAGTGCATCCCCAAAACCACAAAAAAATGTTTTCGGCCTCATGGCAGCTTGCACTTGCCCCTGCCCATCCCGGCGCCTCCAATACCATAGAAAAAAATGGCATTGCCCTGACAGGCCGGTGGCACCCGACGGCCGACCAGGACATGATGTTTACTTTACGCGCCAGACTGCCAAAAGGATTTTCCGGAATAACTGAAGCCAACACACTGACCACAACCCCCTACCAGGGATACCGTCTGCTCACAGCCAACGCTCCGCAACCCTTACAGTCGATAACCTTTGTGGCAGGCCCTTATACAATCCGCTCCCGTCAAGCAGGAAAAATCACCATTTACAGCTATTTTTTCCGTGAAGATGCCCATCTTGCCCGCAACTATCTCGCCAAAGCAGCAGACTATATACAACGCTATGAAAAGCGTATTGGCCCCTTTCCTTACAAACGCTATTCCATTGTGGAGAACCGGCAGCCCACCGGCTATGGAATGCCCGGTTTCACCCTGCTCGGCCAGGCAGTGATTCGGCTTCCCTTTATTAAAGAGACTTCGCTTGGCCATGAAATACTCCATTCGTGGTTTGGTAATGCACTCAGAACTGATGGCACAGGTAACTGGTGCGAAGGGCTCACCACCGCTCTTGCTGACCAGAGCTATGCCGCCGCAAAAAATCAGGGGCAGCTCTACCGTAAAAAACAAACTATTCGTTACCAGGCTCATGTCCACCCGGGCAACCTCACCACGCTGCTTGATTTCCACAGCAGCAGCGATACCCAGCCCATGGCTGGAAAACTGCGGGCAATCGGGTACGATAAAGGCAGCATGTTCTTTCATATGCTCCGCAACCTTGTGGGAGACAACCATTTTTTTCTTGCCCTGAAAACCCTCTATAAAAACAACAAATTCCAGAAAATTGGCTGGGACGATATCGAAACCGCTTTTTGTGAAGCCACAGGTGAGGACCTCACCCGGTTCTTTGGCCAATGGCTTCTGCGCAGCGATATTCCGGAAATAGCCATTCAGGAAGCCGGGATTGGCTGGCAGGATGGCAGGAACACAGCCAGCTTCACAGTGACCCAGGCAAACAAAAATCCTTATCTCCTCAAAATTCCTGTTCTCATCCACACCCTGCTTGGCACAACCCGAACAGACATCACGGTAGCTGAGCGTCAGGAGCAGATCACTGTGCCGGTGGACAGCCTGCCGATTTCCATCGAACTTGACCCGGACAACGACATCCTGCGCATGCTTAAGACCAACGAGCTTCCCCCGGTTTGGGAGCGTTTTACAGGGGCTGCCCATAAAACCGTTCTTCTTCCGCCCAAAGATCAGCTTGATATTTTCCTGCCCCTGATGGCAAAGCTGCAGCGCATGGGGTGTGTACTGCGGTCGTCAAGCGAGGTGACCAATGCTGATTTTACCCGAGGCAGCTTTCTTTTTCTGGGAGATTTCCGGCAAAGCCGCAGCCTCTTTGGCCCACTCACCCATCCGGCAACTGGTTTTACCCTTGAAGTTCGCAACAACCCACTGGCTCCGGGGCAGGTCATGGTGCTGGTCAGCTCTGGTTCTGCAGCAGAAACCGGCAAAATCATCCGTAAACTCAACCATTATGGCAGTGCGTCTTATCTCCATTTCCAGTCGGGAATACTCAAAAAACAGTTCACAACCCCTGCAGAAAACGGCATCAGACAGCAGATTCTCACCCCGGCTTCCGGCATTCCAGTGGCCAAGACACTGCCCCTGCCGCAAATAGTCGACCGCCTTTCCCATAGCCGGGTGGTCTATATTGGTGAGACCCACACCGACTACGGCGCTCATCTGCTGCAACTGCAGATCATCCAGGCATTACATGCCAGAAACCGGGAGCTGATGATCGGAATGGAGATGTTCCCCCGCAGCGCCCAGTCTGCCCTTGATGCCTATATTGCCGGCGAAATAGCGACTGAACAGGAATTTTTACAACGCTCACAATATTTTTCAGCATGGGGTTATGATTATCGCCTCTACCGCGATATCATCGGCTTTGCCAGGGCACACCATATTCCGGTGAAGGGGCTTAATCTCGAAAAAAAAATTGTCAGCACGGTTTTTAAAGATGGCACAACCGATACAATACCCCAGGCACAATCGCAGCAGGTGGCCGCAGAACGGGATCTCACCCTGCCAGGATACCAGCAACGGCTCAGAACAATTCATGCCGCCCACGCTGCATCACCCCATGGCGGCACCTTTGCTGGTTTTTTACAAGCCCAGGCCATCTGGGATGAAACCATGGCCGAGTCCATCGTTGATGCGCTTGAAAAAAATCCGGATACAACAATGATTGTGCTTGCAGGAACCGGCCATGTATATAAAGATTCCTCGATTCCACCCCGGGTTGCCAGACGAATGCAACTCACCCAGGCGGTTCTGATTGCCAATACCGGGCTGGACACCGGAACCACCTTGGGGCAACACGCGGATTACCTGATGTTTACCCCGCAGGTAGAACTGCCCCCGGCCGGAAAAATCGGGGTCATGCTTTCGGAGACATCTCCGGAAGATGACACGCCCAAAAGGGTGACAATAACCTCTGTGAACGCACAGGGAAAAGGGCGTGCTGCAGGGCTTAAGCCCGGTGACATCATTCTTGAACTCGATGATATCCCGGTAACAGCGATAGGCACTATTAAAGCTCTGCTCATGGGCAGGCAGCCAGGAGAGATGATCAAACTGACAATCCAACGGGGAAAAACAAAAACATCCCGTGTTTTCCCCGTTGAGTTATCCAATATGGAGCAGACAATGCTGATGCCCCCGGGACATCCCCAAAAATGAACATCGGCCCCATTACTCTGAAAAGCCCCTTTATCCTGGCTCCGCTGGCCGGATATACCGACCTTGCCTTTCGGCTGCTCTGTCGTGAAATGGGCGCTGGAATGACGGTCTCGGAGATGATCAGCTCAAACGGGTTGGTTCATGGTCAACAGAAAACTCTGGCCATGCTTAAAACTGTTCCGGAAGAGTCTCCCTTCTGTATCCAGCTCTTTGGTAATGATCCGGAAATCATGGGAAAGGCTGCGGCCATCGCTTCAAACCACCCAGCTCAAATACTGGATATCAATATGGGCTGCCCAGTGCGAAAGGTCGTAAAAAAAGGTTCAGGCGCAGCATTAATGAAAGATTTTGAACGAGCCGAACAGCTGATACAAGCCGTTATCAGCAATACAAATCTACCGGTAACTGTAAAATTTCGTAGCGGCTGGACAGATGATGCCATCACGGCCCCTCAATTCGCTGCCATGGCAGAAAACGCTGGAGCCGCTGCAGTTACAGTCCACGCCAGAACCTGGAAACAGCAGTTTGGCGGCAGAGCAGACTGGCAGGTTATTACCCGGGTATGCCAGGCCGTTTCCATTCCTGTCATTGGCAATGGCGATATACTCTGCTACCAGGACGGCCTTGACATGATAGCTGAAACCGGATGCCACGGGGTCATGATAGGGCGTGGTGCCCTGGGCAACCCCTGGGTCTTTAGACAAGGTAAAACCCCGGAGACTCTCCCGGCAAGACTCCCGGTCATCCAGAGGCACATGCAACACGCCGCAACCCATCTTGACACGACCCGGCTCCTCTTCCGCATAAAAAACCATGCCTGCCGCTACCTGAGCGGCCTGCCCGGAGCTGTTAAAATACGCCAGCAGATCACTGACTGCCCGGACATGGATGGGCTGCAAACAGCACTTGCGCAGCTCGCGAGCTGACATGATAGCTTTTGCACCTGGTCATTTTTTAAAAACAGTTCAGAAATACCATAAAAATCAAGTACTTCATACTCTACTTGCAAATGCTTTCCTAGCTGGTGTATAAAGTACGAGTACTCGTTGCGATTTCCCTTTCATTTTTCCCAAGGTTACCATGAAACGTTCTCAAATCTGGGCACTGTTGTGTTGCCTCACCTTTGTCGGCCAACTCTTTGTTGCGCCAGCATCATATGCTAAAATGTATACCTGGACTGACCGAACAGGCAAGATCCGGCGCACGTATTATCCGCCCCCTGCTGATCAGGTTCAAAAAAAGAAACCGTCCAGACAATTGAAGCAACAAGCGGTTGGCAAAAACACTGTCGACCTGTACACAACCTCATGGTGTCCTTACTGCAAAAAGGCTATACAATTTTTTCAGTCAAGGGGGATTACCCCACGAATATACAATATAGAAACAGATAAAAGAGCGGCTGCCAGAAAGAAAAAACTGGACGGGCGCAGCGGCGTGCCTTTTGCCGTTGTCAACGGCAAAAAGATCCACGGTTTTTCAGCCAGAGCCTACAAGGCCGCGCTGAAATAAGAAGAGATGTAACTCTTCAGGTGGGGGTTGGAAGTGTGCATAACCAACGGGCTATAACCCGCCTGTGCGGGGAGGTCTGATCGTCTGAAGATCAGGGACACAGCTGAAGAGTTACCAAGAGATTACCCAAAGAGTTTTCCACGCCAGGGTAGCTGTCCGGCAGGATAGGAAAATTCAAGATGGGCGCAATGCACCCCTACCCGCAAACCCCGGCTGAGATGCAGTTCACTGCGATTTCGTCCGGATTCTGCAGCTTGGCAGACAGCCAGGATATGATCGTAACTTGCCTTGGCGCCAAGCCCCCAGAGCAGCTTTTCTACCACTCGGCGCTGTAATGCAGGATGCAGCTCGCAAAAAGGTTGTCGGATAAGCTGCAACACCGGATCGCTGTCAGCGGCACTGCCCACTTCGCACAGGACATCTGCTGCAGCGTTGTCAGTTAATTCTTCAAGAAGAGTTTCGTCCCGGGCAAGACTGTCTGCGGTTTTGCGAAGTGATTTACGAATGCCCGGATCAAATTTTTCCTCCAGAAAAGGGAGCAACTGGTGACGCACCCGGTTACGGAGAAAGCTGTCGTCCTCGTTGGAGGAATCCAGACAAAACGAGATCTCCTGCCTGACAAGCCAGTTGAGCAATTCTTTTTTTTCTATATTTAACAAAGGACGAACAATATCTGCACTTCGCGGCGTCATCCCGGAGATCCCTTTCCGGCCACTGCCACGCAGCAGCCGTAACAAGACCTCTTCGGCCTGATCATCTGCGGTATGGCCAACAGCAATATAATCGGCCTGTTGCTGCCCCATTATTTCACGCAATACCTGGTAACGAAGTTCACGTGCAGCATGCTCAATGCTTAAATGTGACTGGAGGGCAAAGGCTGAAACATCCACCTGTCGGACAAAACAGGGCAGGTTCAGTTTTTTGGTTGCTGCCTCCACAACCATGGCCTCGGTCCGGGTCTCATCGGGTCGCAAACCGTGATCAACCCAGACGACACTCAAGGTAAGCCCCAGTCGATGCTGGATCCCCGAAAGCAGATGGAGCAGCGCCATTGAATCCGGCCCACCGGAGACGGCAACTACCAATGACTCACCGGGCTGCACACCGCAAAGAGAAGTCAAGGCCGACTGAAAATGAGTGGAAAGGGAACGCATAATATCGAAAATCCATGAAAATAAAACAGGGGCAAAGCTCTCAGGATGTCCGTAAACCCGCTACCTGATCAGCATAAACAAAAAGCTGCAATATCTGAGAAAGCTCCCATCAGATATTGCAGCGCCGCGTAAAAAAGCGTTTAATCGTCTTTTGGCACAGAGGGGAGAAAACCAAAAAACCGGGCACCAAGATAGAGTAATCCCAGCAATACCGAAATGCCTACCAGGCCATCCAGGGCACGCTCAAGAACAGTTGCGATACCGGCTTCTACCCGGAAATTCATAATAAAAAAGACAAGAAGAGCCACAGAAATCAAGGCTGTACTCTTCACAGAACCACCATATTTTGCCATTATGTCCTCGAGTTGCAGATGCCCTCACAGTGTGTAGCAACTGCAGGAGGGCTGTGATTTTGTTGGGTTCCCGTTCGTTTGTACAGGAGCCGGAAAACGCACTTCTTCTTTTACTCTATCAAAAAACAGTCGGAAGAATCAATCACCTTTAAATTCTGCAACCAGATCCTGAATAGAGGCCTTGGCATCACCAAAATACATCCGGGCATTTTCTGCAAAGAACAATGCGTTCTGAATACCGGCAAAACCAGGATTCATTGAGCGTTTGAGGACAATAACTGTTTTTGCCCGATGGGTTTCAATAATCGGCATACCGTAAATAGGGCTTGATTCATCGTCAAGGGCTGCCGGATTCACGACATCATTTGCCCCGATAACCACACAGACATCAACCATATCCATACGAGGGTTAATGTCATCCATCTCAACCAACTGATCATAAGGCACATTGGCCTCAGCCAGCAACACATTCATGTGGCCGGGCATACGACCGGCAACAGGATGAATGGCATAGGAAACTTCCGTGTCATTTGCCTCCAGCAGGTCGCCAAGCTCTTTGACAACATGCTGGGCCTGGGCAACAGCAAGGCCATACCCCGGAACAAACACCACTGAATCAGCGGCTTCAAGAATATAATACACATCTTCTGCTGTGGCCGGACGAATTTCCCCCTGAGGGCCATCGCCCTCAGAATGCGCAGCTGTTTTGGTGCCAAATCCGGAAAACAACACATTGGACAGCGACCTGTTCATGGCCTTGCACATAATTTTTGTAAGAATAATACCGGAGGCGCCGACAAGAGCACCGGCAACGATCAGGATAGTATTGGAAATAACAAAACCTGCGGCACAGGCGGCAAGCCCGGAATAACTGTTGAGCAACGATATAACCACCGGCATATCAGCGCCGCCAATGGGGATAGTCGAAGTGACCCCAAATCCCAGGGCAACAAGAACAATTATGACAAACAGGGTATAACCAAATCCTGATGCCGGAGTCATACAAAAAAGAGCTGCCGCACCAAGCGCTGTTACAAGAATTGCCGCATTAATCAGGTGCTGCCCCTTAAAGACCACAGCCTTCTGGGTGATCTTTCCGGACAACTTGCCAAAAGCGACCATGGAGCCGGTAAAGGTGACCCCGCCGATAAAGGCAGATAAGAAGGCGACAATAGCAATAAACACTGACATTTCCGGATGCTGGTGATACTCTGCCCAGGCCAGCAGCAGGCTGGAAATACCACCAAACCCGTTAAACAGAGCAACCATTTCCGGCATGGAAGTCATCTCCACTCTTACAGCGGCGACAACCCCCACACCCGTACCAATGGCCATGCCGAGAATGATCCATTTATAATCAAGTCCCTGGGCAAGCAGGGTCACAACAATAGCCACAAACATCCCCAGCGCAGAGAACAGATTACCCCTGCGGGCCGTAGACGGAGAACTCAGCATTTTCAAGCCGAGAATAAACAGCGCCCCGGAAAAAATATAGGCAAAATTTATGAAAAGAGGACTCATTTGGTTCCTCCTTGCTCTTTTTTCTCTTTTTTCTTAAACATTTCCAACATACGGTTCGTGACCACATATCCGCCAACCACATTGATGGTGGCAAAAGTCACCGCCAAGGTGCCGAGAATGGCGGAAAAAACAAGATTATCAGAATGAAGCGATGCCAGAGCGCCGATCAGGGTGATCCCTGAGATAGCATTGGAGCCGGACATCAGCGGGGTATGCAGGGTTGAAGGGACTTTGGAAATAAGCTCAAAGCCCAGAAAAATAGCCAACACAAAAACAAAGGTTAAATAGACCGATTCCATTGACGACCTCACTTATTCATAATGGACTTATACATTTCACTGACGATTTCACCGTTATGGGTGATCAGAGCACCCTGCATGATTTCGTCTTCCCGGTTCAGGACAAATACAGCAGCGTCTTTATCCCAGAAATGATCAACAAAATTCCCCAGATTTGACGAATACATCTGGCTGGCCGTTTCTGCAACCCGCCCGGGAAGATTACCAAGACCAATAACCTTGACCCCTTCAATTTCAACAATTGTATCAACTTCAGAGCCTTCGACATTGCCGCCGGTTTCAACAGCCATATCAATAATAACAGAACCCGGTTGCATACCGGCAAGCATTTCCCGGTCAACGATCCTGGGGGCAGGTCGTCCAAAAAGCTGCGCCGTGGTAATGACCACATCGGCGGCTTTACAGGCTTTGGCCATTTCTTCTTTCTGCTTGGCCATCTGTTCAGGAGTAAGCTCTTTGGCATAGCCGTCTTTGGTCTGACCGGTTTCGCCAAGATCGACCTTAACAAATTTAGCTCCCAGCGATTTTACCTGCTCTTCCACAACCGGACGGGTATCAAAGGCCTCAACCCTGGCTCCTAAGCGCTTGGCAGTAGCTATGGCCTGGAGTCCGGCAACACCGACACCAATAATAAACACCCGGGCCGGTTTTATGGTACCGGCTGGAGTTGTCATCATCGGAAAGACCTTATCCAGATGCTCTGCCCCGAGAATGACCGCCACGTAACCACCCAGGTTGGCCTGAGATGATAACACGTCCATTTTCTGGGCAACTGTTGTCCGGGGAATCATTTCCAGACTGACCGCTGAAATACCGGCATCTTTTAAGGTGTCAACCAGGTCGACTTCATTAAAAGGATCCAGATAGCTCACATGAATACACCCCTTTTTCATGGTCTCTATTTCATCCATGGGGGGTTTACGCAACCTGAGAACCATATCGGCTGTTGCAAGCATTTCCTCTCGGGAGCTGCCAATGGCTGCACCTGCTTCGACATATTCACTATCCTCAAATCTACAGGGCAGGCCTGTTCCGGCCTCAACAACGATTTCTGCTCCCAGCTTGACCAGTTTGGCCACGGTTGCCGGGATCAGGGGAACACGATTTTCCCCTGGAGAGAGTTCCTTCATGACCGCAATTTTCATAGCGTCACTCCTTACGGGTTACAAGAATACAAATTTAAAAGCCGACAGGCATCTTCCCTGCCGCCTGTTTCTACTCGATCAGCCTCTTGTCAAGTCGAAACAAAGATACAACGGCTTGATGTTTTTTACACGTGATAATGATGCAACTGTTAAAGAATAGTTATTGATACACACGTGACAAACCAGCCGATTATACCCTTTTTCCCCATGCAACTATTGGTGCTCAAGGAGGGTCAGCAGCCGCTGGTGAATATTATCAAATCCGCCATTGGACAACACGGCAATGATATCACCGGGGCGGGAATGATCTCCCAGATAAGCCAGAATAGCGTCAGTGTCCGGGAAATAGCTGGCAGCAATCTGTTGATCCTGCAGCGAGCGGACAAGTTGTTGTGAGGAAAACTGCTCCTCTGCGGGTACACTGGCAAGGGGAACTATCTCCGGCACAATTACGCAATCGGCTCCGGTAAAAGCGCTCGCATACTGTTGTTGAAACACTGCCCTCCTGCTGGAGTTAGTGCGAGGTTCAAAAACTACAACCAGGCGACGCTCGGGCCAGGCCAGCCGCAACGCCCGGATGGTTTCTTTCACTGCGGTTGGGTGATGGGCAAAGTCATCTATCACCTTGATATTGTTAACCTCACCCCTCACCTGCTGCCGACGTTTCACCCCTTCAAAGCCGGCCAATCCCTCTCGTATTTTCTCACGGCCAATGCCAAGATGATCCATGAGCGCAATAACAGCCAGTCCATTCAGGCCGTTGTGCATCCCCGGCATGGGCAGGGAAAATTCACCATAGGGCTTGCCGCCCTTAAGTGCAGTGAAGGTACTTGTCAGGCCATGGTGAGATAACTCTACAATACGCCAGTCACATTCTGCCCCAGTCCCGTAGCTGATAACAGTCCCCCGACATCTCGCTGCCAGTTCCGCGACCACCGGATCATCCCCGCAGGCGACCAGAGCACCGTCCCGGGGGATCAGCCCGATAAACTGCCTGAAAGAGTCTTTAATCTGCTCAAGATCGGCAAAAATATCTGCGTGATCAAATTCTATGGAGGTCAAAATAGCGTTGTGGGGGCGATAATGAAGAAACTTGGAAACCTTATTAAAAAAAGCCGTATCATACTCGTCCCCTTCAACCACAAACAGCTCGCCCCTGCCGATACGGTAATTGGTGCCAAAGGCTTCGACTATACCGCCGATAAGAAACCCCGGGGACATTCCAGCACGGTAAAGTGCTGTTGCCAGCATTGAGGACGTTGTTGTTTTGCCATGTGTTCCGGCAACAACCAGGGGGACGTGATCTTGCAGAAAAAAATGTCCCAAAGCCTGGGGCATGGAAAGGTAAGGTATTCGTAATGCCGCCAGCTCTTCGGCCTCGGCAAAAACAGCCTGAATCACATTCCCGACAATGACGAGATCCGGGTGTGCTGCCAGATTTTCGGCTCTGTAGCCTTCCATCACCTCAATACCGGCACTGGCAAGAAAATCTGACATGGGCGGATAGACATTCTGGTCTGACCCGGTCACCTTATAGCCCTTTTCTTTGAGCATCCCGGCCATGGCGGCCATGCCGGTACCACACACCCCCATGATATGAATATGATGGAGCTGGTCAGGGATGTGGTTCAGCCCGGGATTGAGTTGTGCAGCCATTAAAAATTCTTTGCTGAGTCTTTAACGGTTTTGAAAACCCGCTCATAGGTTTCTTCAAAGTTGGCCGGGGTTAAACGACCTACTTCAATAAATTTAACCACAATTTCCTTGGTCACTTTAAAAATTGCCTCGTCCGTAATCGGACGATTATGTGACGCTGTTTTCTGCTGATCAGACATGGATAACTCCGTCGGCAACGGCTATGGAGCTTCTACTGCAGCAAGCCGTAACACTATAAAACGCAAAATGGACTGTAAACACTCCAGAAAAAAACGAAAAATAAAAGAACAAAACACAAAAAACAAAAAACCCCTGTTACCGGGAAGAAGGCCAATTCTAGTCCAGGGCAACAGGGGCTCTCTTCTCTCACAGGAAAAACCTATGCAGCACTCCCCGGGAGAATTTTCCGGCTGACAGAAAACAGACCTTGTCAGTTTTTAGCCAGCAGCACAAAATCTATTGCACTGGCATAATCAAGCAGGGTCTGCTTATCAACCTGATTGCCCTTAACAGTAACCATGAACCGGTTGGCCACCACAATATCCACTTCTCCTTTGTGTGCCTTGTCGTCAAATTTAAGGATTGCCCGCTGGCCTTGAACAGTAATCAACGAACCTCCTGCCGCACCGGCAAACATGGGATTATTAAGCATCATCATAACCGATTGCAACACAGGGGAGTCTGAAACAATTTCCATGGCAACAGTGGAAGTGCCTTTGGAGTAGTCACGACTCACCGTCACTCCGCCCCCAAAAACAGCCGTACCCAGCGTCTGGGCACTGGCCGGTTTTGCCTGCCAGCCTGGCAGCGGTTCGGGCAGCAGATCTTTCATGTGCTCACTCTTTTTCTGGCGAACAAGCTGGGAGGCGTAATCAAGATTGGAAGCGGCTCCGGCATAATCACCTACCCGGTACTGTTTAACCGCCTGATCAATGGTCGTCAGGATATCATCAGTCCCCTCCGCGGCCATTACCAAACCTGGCAAACAAGCTGCAAGCAAAAAAAGAAGGGTATACAAAACTTGTGGCTTCATTGGTTGTTTCTCCACAAAAAAATATCATAATATATTGTGATGTGATACCAGTTAATCAGCCCCTGTGTCAAGAAGAGATGAATTGCACAGTGCGCTGCGTTCTACTCAGAGCTTTGCTTTTCATGGCAGATAAACCGGGTCAAATACAGCTCATTCCTGCTGAATGCTCCTGAAAAACTCCGCGCACATGGTGTGCATATAGACTTGTTGGTTGCATTTTTTTCGGATAGTATCAGCAACTGAACAGGGCGTAATCAGATTCACCCCCCCTGACCACCAACACTATAAACCTTGCGGCAGAGGCAAACACTCCCACGCAACGTTTCAGAGTTTTGCAGGATACCCATGGCTGATCCGTTTAGAAAAAAACTTGTCCCGATAACAAAACTGCAAAACGTTCGCGGAGTGGATCTTCCCATTGGCCTGGATTTTATCCAGCTGGTGGTCACCGGCCCACCCGGAGCTGGAAAAACATATTATATCAACACGATACATGGCTGGCCAAATGAAGGCTACCTCGATCTCACCCGCAAGGGCTGGTGGAAAGACCGCTCACTCACCTACCGGCCTCGAGAAGTTCACCTTGGCCTGCCTTTTGAGGGGATGCCGCAGGCCCTGGCAGTTTTTGACCAGCAATGGCTTGAGGCCTCCCCGCCCCTGAAACTGCAGCTGGGACGGTTTCAACTGCCTCCGGACGGCAGCAGATTCTTTGAGACCAATTGGCGAAAACGATATATTTTTGAATTTCTGCTGCCAACTGCCGAGGTAATTTTCAAACAACGTCAATCCCGACAATCTGAGGGATATTTCCCTGTTGATGAAGACCTTTCCCTGGAAATGGTCAAACGCCAGCTGGCAATTTATCAGGAAGTTGTGCTCTACATGCACCGGGTCAAGATGCAGGTCTATGTTCGGGAATCGCTTGACAAGCCCCCAATGTGCATTGTTGAAGAAAATGACGCCGGTATCCCGCGCTGGGCCACGGCTCAACCCCCACCCCGGCCAAGCCTGAAAACCATGGATGGCTGGCGCAGGCTCATCCTGCGGCGTGATCCCATCAACTGGATAACCGTTACCAACAGCTGGCAACCCATTACCAGGGAAGGACGGGTAGCCCATGACGGCCATCCCTTTGAACTCAAAATTGGTAAGCGGAGGCTGCGTTTTTATCCGGAACTTCCCCTGGGGGTTCGCAAAAAATATCTGCGTCGCAACTGGCTGGTAACTGACCCGCGGACTTTTGGTTCGCGTATCTGCGGATTTACCCGAATTCGTCCTGCTGATACAGTGATGATTGGCCGGGCAAATCAAGAATATCAGGCAATTTTCTCCTTTGGCAAAGACGTTGGCAAACGCCATGTCAACATCACCAACGAAAAAGGGGATATCATCATCACCCCTCTTGAGGAAGACCGCCGGGTTGAGATAACCAGCTTAACCGATACAGACCGTGAATCCCGGGTAGAAACACGACGCTATGTGGCCATTGAAGAGATCCGCTCTATTTACGGCGGAGACATTGCTCTGTTATCACCCGAAAATGCCCTGGCACTTCTTAAAGAGGTCAACTCCCTGCTCGAAAGAGAACGCTACCGTCCTCTCAACTCTGAAGGACACCCGGGAGGGCTGATTGAAATTCCCGAAGAAAAGATTCCCATTATTGTCGGTGATCTTCATGCCCAGGTAAATAACCTGTTGAAAATTCTAACAGAAAACCGCTTTCTGGACGCACTTGAAGCAGAATCGGCATGTCTGATTATTCTCGGAGATGCTGTACACTCGGAGATCCCCGGTGAAATGCGTACAATGGAAGACTCTATACTTATCATGGATATTATCCTTACCATGAAAAAACGTTTTCCAGACAATGTCTTTTATCTCCGTGGTAACCACGACAGTTTTGCCAGTTCAATCAGTAAAGACACTGTTCCCCAGGGAGTGGTCATGCAGCAGCAACTGCTCGATCTCCGCGGCAAGGAATATATGAATGAAATGGCACGTTATTACGAGCTTCTTGCCTATGTTATTACATCGAAGAATTTTGTTGCCTGCCATGCCGGGCCTTCCCACAAGAAAGTTACCCGGTCAAAGCTCATCAATCTGCATAAACATCCAAAAATCAGACATGATCTGATCTGCAGCCGCCTCAAACGCCCCAACTATCTGGCTGGATATTCCAAAGGAGATGTCAAACGGTTTCGCAAGGGGCTGGGGCTGGCAAAGAGCACTCCATTCATTGTCGGCCACACGCCCATTGATCCTTCGGGCAGTGTATGGCGCAATGTTGCTGATATTAAAGGACATCACATCATTTACAGTGGCAGGCCCAGTGGCCCGGCTGTTTTTGTGCAACTCAACGGCCAGATGATCCCCCTGCGCTACCCGGCAGAACCACTGATAAAACTTATTGGTAAAATCGGCAAAAAAGGGTAGAGAAGACCTGTATTTTATAACAACCATTCAACTGATTATCATCCACTAAGGAGAACAAGCTGATGGCTATGAAAACAACCAGCCCCCTGGCTGGCTTACTTCGGAGATCACCTTTTAAGCCCATTCAGGAACACATGCGAACAGTGTTTTCCTGTGTTTCCCTTTTGCAACCACTTTTTGAGGCGCTCTCTGCAAAAGACGCAGAAAAAGTCAAGGAACTGGCCACCCGGATTGGCAGCCTGGAAACAGAGGCTGATAAACAAAAAAGTGTGTTCCGACTGCACATGCCAAAAACGCTGTTCATGCCTGTTGATCGCCGCGACCTGCTCAACCTTCTGCGCGACCAGGATGGACTGGCAGATGACGCGGAAAAAATCAGCCAGATCCTTATCAGCAGGGATATGGAAACACCAGATGCTATCAAGCCCCTTCTGGACGAACTCCTTACCGGGACACTTGCCATCTGCTCTGAGGCCAAACTGATGATTGAAGAACTTGACGAGCTGGTTCAGGTCGGTTTTGGAGGACGAGAACACGATAAGGTTATTGAAATGATTGCCGGAGTTCGATCAAGCGAGGACACCCTTGATCAGACACTGCACCAGATCAAACGGTCACTCTTTGCCATAGAAGACACGCTGTCACCGGTTTCCATAATGTTCTGGTACCAGATTTTTGATCTGCTGGGGAACATGTCCAATCAGGCAGAGAATATGTCGGACAGGCTGCTGCTCTTTTTGTCCAAGTAAGCAGTTTGCACTGAGCACAATATTGTACGCGGCCATGGGGAGGCTGCGGGCAACATCATCCTATTGTTGCAGTTGTATATCTATACCATGAGTTTTCAACCGATTTTCGGTAACTGAGGAGAGAGAGAAGATGGAAATTATTTCAGCATACGGCACCATTCTGATTGTGCTGGCAATGGTTTTTGGGCTGTACATGACCTGGGGGGTCGGAGCCAATGATCTAGCCAATGCCATGGGTACCTCTGTTGGGGCCGGCGCAGTTTCAGTCAAACAGGCCATTGGCATTGCCATTGTCTTTGAATTTGCGGGCGCTGTACTTGCCGGCGGACACGTGACTAAAACAATTCGTAAGGGTATTATTGACCCCACCGCAATTATTGACCACCCGGAAATTCTGGTTTACGGAATGCTGGCCGCTCTGCTGGCTGCAGCGGTCTGGCTGATGATTGCTTCGACTAAAGGGTGGCCTGTGTCAACAACCCATTCCATTGTGGGTGCGCTGATCGGCTTTGCCCTGGTCGGCATTGGCCCGGACGCGGTAAACTGGGGGAAAATAACAAAAATCATTGCCAGCTGGGTTATATCTCCCCTGATTGGCGGTACAATTTCTTTCCTGCTGGTCATGAGTACCAGAAAGCTCATTTTTGACACGGAAAACCCTCTAAAAAATGCCAAGAAATTTGCACCAATGTACATCTTTCTTGTCGGCTTTGTCATCTCGCTGGTCACCCTGTTCAAGGGATTAAAACATCTCCATATTGATTTAAGTGGAAGCGCGAGTTTTATGCTGGCCATTGGTATCGGCGGCCTCACAGCACTGCTGGGTTGGATCCTGGTACGAAAAGTTGCTGAAGACCCGGAGGCTGATCGGGATTTTCATTTTGCCAGCGTGGAAAAGGTTTTCACGCCGATGATGCTCTTTACAGCCTGTTCCATGGCTTTTGCCCACGGCTCAAACGATGTGGCAAACGGTATCGGCCCGCTGGCTGCAGTTGTCTCCATTGTCTCTTCTGGTGGCGAAGTCATGCAAAAATCGGAAATGCCGATCTGGATTCTTTTTCTCGGTGGTACCGGCATTGTTATCGGCCTGATTACTCTTGGCTACCGGGTCATGCTCACTGTCGGCACCAAGATCACCGAGCTTACACCTTCGCGTGGATTTTGCGCAGAACTGGCAGCCGCTTCAACAGTTGTCCTGGCCTCACGAACCGGACTTCCTGTCTCAACCACCCATATTCTTGTCGGCTCTGTGCTTGGTGTCGGCCTTGCCCGGGGTATTGGCGCCCTTGACCTGCGGGTTGTGATGAACATTATTATTTCCTGGCTTGTAACCTTGCCCGCCGGTGCTGTGATGGCCATGGTGTTCTTCTTTTTTCTGAAAGGAATTTTTGGCTGACCAGACCACTTCGACATATCAGGCATGGTACTGCAGAGATTCAACTGAAAAACTTTACAGGGCAGCAGTTGAATCTCTGCTGAAAATTTGGGCACATAGTTGTAACTGAGCAAGTAAGGCCACCACAGCCGTATCTACATGCAGTATCCTGCTGCCCATTGAGAATCCAACAAACCCCTGCCTGGCAAAGCATTCCATCTCAAAGGTATTCCATCCCCCTTCCGGGCCAACAGCCAAAATATTCTTTGAAGACTTGCCAGCCTGGTTCACAGCTGAGGGAAGCCGGGTGGCAACAGTGGGATGGGCAATCAACCTGTTTCCGGTCAAGGTGGGGACAATATCCTCCACAAAGGGTTTGAAGCGATGATACAGGGTTATCTCCGGCAACCGGGTGTCCACAGCCTGCTCAAGCCCGTCCAGAAGTAAATTACGTAATTTTTCCGGATGCAAAACCGGGGAATGAAAAAACGACTTTTCCACCTTGGCTGAACGGATAAGATGAAAATGACGTACCCCAAGAACTGTGGCCTGTTTAATGATTCTCTGCACCATTATGGGACGGGGCAATGCCAGAATTAACTCCACCTCAGGAACCTCCGGCGGAGGAGCATCAAGATGGACAGCCAGCCCAACCCCATGTTCATTAAGGGCAGTTATCCTGCCCTGCCCCATCCTGCCGTTGACCATACCGATACGCACGGTATCCCCGACAGTTAAACGGAGAATTTTTCTGATGTGTTCAGCTCTGCGATCATTGAGCACCAGCTGGTTTTCGTCCAACTCGTGGGGTTCGAATAAAATAAGGTTCATGGCAGTTTGACAAGAGTATGGAAATGCGTGATAATCAAAAGTTGTACCATCTATGTTCCGGGTTACAATTAATGATCGCTGAATCTACCCCCCCCTGGACAACCTTGCAAATCAATAAACACTACGCCCATGATCCTGGCTTATAATTTTCTGCTTACCCTGCTGACAATACTCTTGTTACCTGGTATTGCCTGTATTGTCCTTGGCCGGAAAAAATACCGGGGAAAGACCATGGAGCGACTTGGCGTTTCCACAAGCACCAGCAAAATAAGCAAGACGCTGGCTGACATCCCGGACAAAACAAAGGTGATCTGGATACATGCGCTGTCTGTTGGCGAGGTGACCTCTGCGCTTCCCCTGGTCAGGGCTTTGCATAAAGAAATGACAAACGCTGCAATTGTCTTCACCGTTGCAACCAGTAGCGGTCGGGAGACTGCGGAAAAGATCATTGCCCCCTACGTCACTGCGATTGCCTACTCTCCATTTGATTTCTGGTTTTCGGTTAAACGCTATATTAAGGCGATCAGGCCGGATCTTTGTATTTTGATAGAGACAGATTTCTGGCCCAACTGGCTTCACCTGCTCAACAAAAACAACTGTGCTGTTATGCTGGCCAATGGACGAATATCACAACAATCCTTTGCCACTTACCGCAGATTTCGTCTGTTCTTTCTTCCCCTGTTTCGCTGCTTTTCCCTGCTGTCCATGCAGACTGCCGCAGATGGCAACCACATGATTGGCCTCGGAATTCATCCCGGAAAAATCATCACTCTGGGCAATCTGAAATATGCCCTTGATGCGGACAACCTTCCTGTCTGTCCAGAACGAAAAGAACTAGGGATTGCCCCGGCCCATACAATACTCCTGTGCGGTTCAACCCATTCAGGAGAAGAAAAGCTGCTTTTTGCAGCCTTTGCCAGGCTTGCTCAACACCACCCTCTGTTTCTCATTATTGCACCTAGAGATATCAGCCGAGCGCAAAAACTCGTCCAACTGGCAGCATCTTATGGACTCAAAGCCCGTACCAGAAGCAGCCACGGTAGTGGTGGCACAGTGTTAATCCTTGATACCATTGGCGAACTGGCAAGCTGCTACCGACTGGCCACCCTGGCCTTTGTCGGCGGCAGCCTGGTTGCCCGGGGAGGGCATAATCCCTTAGAACCTGCAGCATGCGGTGTAGCGGTACTCTTTGGGCCACACATGGAAGATTTTGCGGAAATTGCCAGGGATCTTCTTGAGTGTGGCGGGGCAAAAACCATTACCCGGCACTCTCTTGAAGAAACCATCAACACGCTGCTGACAACAACAAAACTTCAACAAGATATGGCTCAAAATGCCAAAAGCCTTATCCTCAGGCATCAGGGCTGTATGGAGCGCCACCTCCAGGCAATCGGGAAACTGCTCAACCACTGAACCAGGTCATGGCTCTTTTTGAAACACTTCAAAGATTCAGGTGCTGGCTTCTGCATAACATGCTGCTGCCTGTTACCTTCTGCTTTATAGTCGGCATTATCATCGCTGCATTTTTTCCTGCGTTCATTCCAAAATTCCTTTACCACATCCTCGTCCTGCTGCTTTGCGCCGGAACAGGCATGCTCTATCACCGGAAAAATAACGCCGGAATTTTCTGCTGTTTTTCTCTGTTTTTACTGTTGGGTTATGTCCACATGATTCAGCATACAGATAATCAGTTACGACTGGAAACAGTTGCCGCAAAACTTCGACAATCTGCCCAGGTGAGTTTACTGGGCAGGATGAAAACCATGGCAGAATGCAGCCAGGATAAATGCCGTTTTGACTTTGAGGTGTATAAACTGCTCATCCATGACTCCAACCAGCAATGGGCGGATGTGGACGGTACAGTCCGCCTTACACTTCACGGCTCCCTGAACGAACAACCGGGCAGGCTGCTGCTGATCAGGGCAAAAGCAGGGCCAATAACAAACTTTAAAACACCTGGCGCCTTTAACTATAAAGGCTATATGGCAGCAAAAAATATTTTTATCAGTGGCTGGATTCAAGATACACAAAATATTCTGCCGGTTATTGACCACACAGGCGAATTTCTCACTTCATACAGATATCTCCCGGAACGAGTGCGCCAACAGGTTGCCCGTTTTATCAGCACAAATCTTTCCAATGACGTCGCAGGAATCTACCAGGCGTTGCTGGTCGGCAGCCGGGCTGGTGTGTCTCCCCTGATACTTGAACAGTTCAAGGCGACAGGAACCATGCATTTACTGGCAATTTCCGGCCTTCACATGGGGCTTCTCGGTTTGATGATCGGCTCAATACTTAACTGGCTGCTCAGACGCTCTGAATGGCTTTTACTTCATACCCATGTCCCAGGACTTGCCCTGTTGGGCACACTGCCCGTTCTCCTTGGATATGGTTTTATAGCCGGGATGAATACCCCTGTGTTACGCGCCCTGGTCATGTCCTCCATCCTGCTCTTTTCCATCATCCTCAGAAAACACTACGATCTTCTTCATCTGGTGGCTGCTGCGGCACTGTTCATCCTGGTGGCAACCCCCCATGCCCTGTTCACAGCATCGTTTCAACTATCTTTTGCAGCAGTCACAGCCATGGCTCTTTTTCTACCACCCATAAAGTCTTCCCCTGTTGCAGAAGACGAGCCTGATAGAAAGCGTTTTCTGGTCGTCAAGTACTTTCGTACTGCCCTGTTGATTTCGTTTGCAGCAACCGCCGGCACTCTGCCCTTTATGCTCTATCATTTTAACCGATTTTCCCCGATTGGCCCGGTAATGAACCTGATCATTGAACCTTTACTCTGCTTCTGGGCTCTTCCCCTCGGAATTATTGCCATACCCTTCATGGCAATCGCTCCTCAGCTGGCAATATTTTTGCTTAAAATCGGCAGCATGGGCATTATTGCTAGTAAGCAATGTAGCGCAATTGGAGCATCTCTCCCCTTGTCATCAATCTGGACTATTACCCCGTCTCCCGGCGAGATACTTGCCTACGGAGCCATTCTGCTGGCATTTCTTTGCAGGAATAAACGGCCTCTTAATTTGCTGCCAATTGCACTGGCCAGCTGCATCCTCCTGGTACATTTTACCATGGGGATTTTCCTGCCCTCAAAGCCCTTAACCAGCCAGGTAACATTTCTTGATGTAGGACAAGGAAACTCCACATTTTTACACCTCCCAGATGGCTCCCGTATTCTTGTCGATGGAGGGGGCGGGAGAAACAGCAGTTTTAATACCGGTGAGCGTATTATTGCCCCCTACCTCTGGAAACAGCGTATCTGGCGACTTGATCAAGCCGTGATCACCCATCCCCACAGCGATCATTTCAATGGTATGGATTTTATTATCCCACACTTTCGACCGCAAATTGTATACGTTAATGGTGATGACAGGGGGGAGGGCAACTATGCCGAAATTCTCAAACTTGCCCGGCAGACAGGCGCAGACATTCGTATTCCTGAAACAGGGCAAATCCTTGCTCAGCAGAAAGATTACCAGCTTACTGTTCTGGGGATGAACGGAATATTGGACAAGACCAGACCAAGTGTCAACGACCGTTGTCTGGTCTTACGTTATACACACGGCAGACGCAGCTTTTTTCTTCCTGCTGATATCAGCGCAGAAAGCGAAAATTGTCTCCTGGATAACTGGCAGAATCTACACTCGGATGTCCTCCTTGCCTCACACCATGGCAGTGCAACAGCGAGCAGTCCATCCTTTATCAAGGCCGTCTCTCCGTCATTAATTGTCGTCTCAGCAGGAAAAAACGGTAAAAAATATTATCCGGCGCCAAAGAATATTATCGCCTGGAAAAAGCAGCACATCAAAACCTATATTACCAGAAATATGGGGACAATTACCTGTACAACAAATGGAAACAGTTTGGGCTGCATCCCCTTCACGCAGAAAACGCAGCCCAAAAACAACACTGACTCAAAGTGAGCTTGAAGCAAAAATTAAATTTCAGTGAAATCCGTTGGAGGCTTACGCAGAAATTTTACAAATTTTTGTTTTTCAACACAGTTGATATAGGCATCTTCTGCACTGATTTTCTTTTTCTCCAGAAGCTCCATAATGGCATCATCCACTGTCTGCATGCCATATTTTTTACCGGTCTGCATGACAGAAGGGATCTGGTAGGTTTTTGCCTCTCGAATGAGATTTCGTACCGCCGGGGTACAAATCAAAATTTCCAGAGCTGCAACCCGCCCTTTAATATCAACCCGCTTAAACAATGCCTGGGAGACCACGGCCTTAAGAGCATCTGCCAAGGTGGAACGTACCTGCCCCTGCTGATTCGCCGGAAAAATTTCAACCACACGGTCAACTGTTTTCATGGCATTCATGGTATGCAACGTACCAAAAACAAGATGCCCGGTCATGGAGGCTTCCATGGCAAGAGAAATCGTTTCCAGATCACGAAGCTCACCAACCAGAATAATATCTGGATCTTCACGCAAAGCGCCACGAAGTGCTGCGCTGAAACTCTTTGTATGCGTCCCCACCTCCCGGTGGTTAATGATACATTTATTACTCTTATGAACAAACTCAATGGGATCTTCAATGGTCAGAATATGATCGCTTCGGGTTTTGTTTGCCTCATCAATGATTGCAGCAAGTGTTGTCGATTTACCCGACCCTGTTGGCCCGGTTACCAAGACCAGCCCTTTGGGAAGACTGGCAAGTTTGCCAATGACCTTAGGCAGCCCCAGTTGGTCACAGGAGAGAATATCGCTTGGAATCTCACGAAACACTGCACCAATGCCATATTTTTGTTCAAAAAAGTTACAACGGTAACGGGCAAGACCTGGGATTTCATAACCAAAATCCATGTCGCCGGTTTCTTCAAAGATCTTTATCTTATCTTCCGGACAGATTTCATACAACATTGATTTTAAGCTGTCATTGTCCATGGTTTTAAACTTCACCCGTTCAATGTCACCACGAACCCGCAACACCGGCTGCTGACCGGCTATCATGTGAAGGTCAGAAGCCCCTTCATCGTTCATTAGCTTAAAAAAAGCATCTATCTGCGCCATTTCTCTCTCCTATTCCATGGACGAAAGTTTACAAAACATCACTTATTATGACTCTATAAAATGTATAATATCACAAATTTTTAAAACACTACAGTTTTACGAATATAACTGACAATTTCATCCACATCGTCCATTATTTCAAAAAGCATGAGATCGTCTTCTCCAATTTTCCCGTTGGCCAGTTGTTGATCTCTGATCCAGTCGACAAGCCCGGTCCAGAATGACGAACCGACCAGAAGAATAGGGAAAGGTTTTACCTTCTTAGTTTGAATTAACGTGAGTGATTCAAACAACTCATCCATGGAGCCAAAACCGCCCGGCATACAGATAAAGCCCATGGAATATTTCAAAAACATCACCTTACGTACAAAGAAATACCTGAAGTCCAGAGAAAGATTTGTATAAGGATTCCCCTCCTGTTCGTGGGGCAAATCAATATTAAGCCCAATGGACAGGCCATCTGCATCTGCAGCTCCACGGTTGGCCGCTTCCATTATTCCCGGCCCTCCGCCGGTAATAATTCCGTAACCGTGCTCAGAGAGTTTCCGGGCGATTTCCCGGGCCATCTGGTAATCAGGATGATCTTCTGAGGTTCGGGCCGATCCATAAATTGAAACTGAAGGCCGTTTAACAGTCGACAAGGTATCAAAACCTTCGACAAACTCTGATAAAATCCGAAACATTCTCCACGATTCCCCGGAATTCATTTTTTCCAGACAATACTGATGCTCCCTGCTTGCTCTTTTCTGAAACAATGCGTTCATACTTGATCCTTTATTAAAGCTCTTAATATTTACTCGTATTCTTCAATTTTCTGAGACGTTGCTGAGCCAATTTCAGGCACTTCCTGCCTGCCGTATTCATGCTCAACACCCGCTGATAGCTCTGTCTTGCCTTGCGATAATGCCCAATTTTATCATAAATTTCTGCCCGAAGTAAAACCGCCCGGTCATTATTTTTCTGCTGCTGAACAACTTGCCTGACCAAGGCTAACGCCTCTGTGTAGCGCTTGAGATAAAACAAGACCTCTGCCTTGCGGTAAAGATGGGCAGATTCAGTTTCATCCATTTGTATAGCCTTATCACAAAGACTCAACCCAACCTCTTCCCCCTCCCCTTCCAGAACATACAACAAACCGAGCATGCTCAAACTGTCGGCATTATGAGGGTAAAGTTGCAAAGAACGTTGCAGAAAACAGATGGCTTCCCGATTTTTACCAGCCCCGAGACAAGCCTCACCAATGATCCTGAAAAACATAAACTCCTCAGGCTCATCCCTGCTGGCAAGCCAACTGTTGAGCAAATCAACAGCCTGTTCATACTGTTCCGCCTGACAATACAACCTCCCCAGCTGCAGATAATGCTCAAGAGTTGTCTGCTCATCATGGTCTGGCGAACTTAACGCCACCTCAAAGCATTGCACTGCGCTGGCATAATCACCAATCAATCGACAGCTCATAGCCTTGTTGACAAGGGCCATGTGATTATCGGGAAGCGAACCAAGCACACGCGAAAAACACTCAATCGCCTGCCGGTGCCTGCCCACCCCGGCCAAGGCAACGCCAAGACTGTTTAACAGGTTGACTTCTCCTGGTTGCATTATAAGCCCCTGGCGATATTCTTTAAGGGCGCGTTTATAATCGCCCTCGTCAAGATACAAATCGCCACTGACATTAAATGTTAAAGAGTCACAGGCAACAATGGCATCTTCCCCATAAAAGCTGCCATGCATGATGGCCTTTCTGCAATGCCGAAGACAATCAACCTTGCTCGACCCGATGGTATTTGGCCAGGCACAGTAACCAACGGCGATACTCTGACCGGAGCTTTTTTGTACCTCTTTGATAATGTTGTCTATTCTTACTGCTGTTTGTTTTTTTGTTTGATCAGCAAACACGACAAATTGTCCAATTCCAGGGGCGTTAAAACTTGTTTCGCCGGGTTCATGCAGCATTGTAGACAGGGCAACCATCTCACCATTTTGACAGGAAAATAGAGCAAGACCAAACTTATCAACACCGCACCATTTCCGTTGTATACGCCGTAAAACAGCCGCTTCAGGTAGGGCAAACGGGTGTTGCGTACTCTGCTGCAGAGATGCAGCATCACAAAGGCTGTACGGGCCTCGCCGTTCAGCCTCAGCAAGAGCCTCCCAACATCTGTTCAAAACAGGCTCCCGCAATTCTACCTCACCAAACAGGGAAAAACCTATATGAATCCTGGATAATTTTTCTCGTTTAAGACGGGTAATCAATCGTCGTGCAAAATGACACGCCTCTTTGTGATCCTGTGGCCGTCCCAGAAAGCCGAATACCCCCTGACCAAAACAAAAAACCGGCTCCCCGGTGACAGCCTCCAGCAACGTGGCTGTCGAGCACACGGCCTGATACCTTCCGGTAACAGTCCTTCGCCTTGAAACAGTGGCAACAAAAAACAGTGCTTTCCAGCAAGAGGGCTCCTCTGGCCCTGCCAGTAATGCCCTCTGATTATACAATCCTGTCACCGGGTCGACATAACGCAGGCGTTGAAGCGCAAACTGCTTGAGAATTCCCTGTTGTAATTCAACGAGCCAATCCGCATCCATTTTTTGAAAAAACAGCGGATCAACATCATAAATAATAAGATCTGCCCGTTCCTGAAGTGTTGCTGAGGGCAAAGGGATAACCAAATTCGTTTTAAGCAGAAAAGGCCGACTCTGCCGGGGTTGTGATCGGAGAATTTCTTCAGAATAGTCCAGCCCCAATTGCCTCAGAAAAGACGCGTGAAAACAAAATCCCACAGATGCCGGGAGCGGTAATAACCGTGTAACCTCTTGAATCAGGCTGTCAGGAAAAAGCAGTGCATCAAAGACTCTAAAGCCAGGTTCGGTATCCGATAAACAAGGAATCATCAATTCACACTGGTGTCGATATTGGACAGAGCCTGCGTAAAGCCGTTTTCAACAAGAGGTATCTCGTCATCTGCAACTGTCCGCAGATCAAGGAGTAGCTGGTCATCCTCAATACGGCAGATTATTGGTATAGACAAGGCGCGAAGGGATGCCTCCAGCCGATTCACACCAATACCGGCAGGGACTACTGCCACAGCTCGACTGGCCAGATTCTGCTCGGGCATGGCACCACCGCCTACCCGCGACATGACATCCACAACTTTGCACTCCAATTGCCCGGCAAGATTTTTTCGTAACCGTCTGATCAGACGTTGTGCCCGCTTATTGACCATTTCAACAGGGGTCGAAATCATCGATAACGTAGGAACATTTTCATACAGTGTTTCAGGATCACGGTAAAACCGCAGAATAGACTCCAGTCCGGCAAGAGTAAATTTATCAATGCGCATGGCACGGTTGATCGGATTTTGTTTAATCCGCTCAATAATGGTTTTTCGGCCAAGGATAATCCCTGCCTGCGGGCCACCAAGTAATTTATCACCGCTGAACGTGACTACGTCAATTCCCGAAGCAACAACTTCCTGGACAGTAGGCTCTTTTTCAAGGCCAAACTGACTTAGATCCACCAGACAGCCAGATCCCAAGTCTTCTACAACAGGCAGTCCATGTTCTCTGCCCAAAGTGACAAGTTCTTCATTGGAGACCATTGAGGTAAATCCAATGATACGGTAATTGCTGCAATGAACCTTCAGCAAGGCTCCCGTCTCCTCAGTTAACGCCTGACGATAATCCTTCAAATGGGTACGGTTGGTCGCCCCCACTTCGACAAGGCGCGCCCCACTCCTTGCCATGACATCAGGAATTCTAAATGAACCGCCTATTTCCACCAGCTGCCCACGTGAGACGATAACCTCCCGTCCTTGAGCAAGTGTCTCAAGCACAATAAAAACAGCTGCAGCATTATTATTGACGACTAAAGCCGCTTCTGCACCAGTGAGTTCACAAAGTAGCTCTTCTACAAGAGCATAACGACTGCCACGCTTACCCGTGGACAGGTTAAACTCAAGATTGGAATATCTCCCTCCGGCCTGGTGAAGCATCTGCATGGTTGACTCGGGTAAAATTGATCGGCCGAGATTAGTATGAATTATAACCCCGGTACCATTGATAATACGTTTAAACTGGGGAGCCTGTCGGCGGATTAGCTCTTTATGAATTGTTTCCAGAAAAAAAGGCAGGGTTAACGATTCAGCTTGAACCTGTTGCCCCTGAAGAATTTTTTGTCTGGTCGCTTCAAGAACCGCTCGAACAATGTTTTTAACCAGTCCAAGTGAAACATTTTCAAATTCCTGCTCCTGATGAATAGCGAGGAGACACTCGTCAACTTTGGGAATACGGCGCAGAAGTGATTGCATAATTCTCTACAGAAAATTTAAATTAATGATGACAACCTTTGGGATTTATACACCAAAAACTGAGCTTATGATACGATAAAAAAGCAAACGATGGCAAACCAAATAAAATAAATACATCGGAAATCAAGCCAGTTATAGGGATGGCGAAAAAAAAAGATGTAAAGTGATAAAAAAGCGTTGACGGGGTCAAAACGATAGGTTAGGTTCTCGCCCCGTTGCTTGACGAAAACATTTGAGCAACATCGTCACTTTCTCAAAAAAAAGATTGACGCTTTTTGCG
>RKSL01000202.1 GCA_008633435.1 Candidatus Desulfobulbus rimicarensis
TTCATCGAGTTTCTTGAATGCCCGGTCAACGCCTGCTTTAGTTTCAAGGAGTGGATACACATCCTTTACGGCAACACCGTCTGCAAGTAAGGCTATTTCAAGGGTCATTTTAGATCCTCGATCACTTAACTGCTCTTAAATGTACATGCCATTTTTATCATAAACCTGATGCGAATTGATTGTATATTCAATAATAACACAGCACTGTAATACAAAACTCCCTGGCCGCAGGGGAAAATCAACAGGAGGAAAAATGAACTCATCGAAATTATCAGGAATTATTGTATCAGCAGCGGTTTTTGCTGCGACAACAGTCTTTTGTCTGCCTGCCCAGGGGAACGCACGGGATCTTACAATTACCGGTTGGGGCGGAACAACCCAAGCAGCCCATAAAATTGCCTATTTTGAACCGTTTACCAAGGAAACAGGTATTAAAATAGTTGAAGATGAGTGGAGCGGCGAAATGGCAAAAATTCGCGGCATGATTGAGACTGGTGATATCACCTGGGATGTTGTTCAGGTTGAAGCACCTGAAATGTTTCAGGGGTGTGAAGAGGGGTTGTTTGAGACTCTGGACTGGTCGAAAATTACAGACGCAAAAAACATGGTTGATGGCGCTGTCAGTGAATGTGGTGCCGGTATATTGATCTGGTCTACTGTTTTTGCCTATGATGCTGATGTAATTAAAGATGGCCCCAAAACCTGGGCTGAATTCTGGGATGTAAAAAAATGGCCGGGTAAGCGCGGTATGCGACGAGGATCTAAAATGACCCTTGAAATAGCCTTACTTGCAGACGGTGTTGCCGTAAAGGATGTGTATCCACTCCTTGAAACTAAAGCAGGCGTTGACCGGGCATTCAAGAAACTCGATGAACTGAAACCGCATATCGTCTGGTGGAAGGCTGGTGCCGAGCCACAGCAACGTCTTGCAGCTGGTGATGTGGTTATGAGTATGGCCTATAATGCCTGGGTAACCCGGATAAATAACGAGGAAAAACGAAATTTTACAATCGTCTGGGATGGTAACAACTATTCCATGGATTTCTGGACCATCATCAAAGGCTCACCAAATGTAGACAAAGCGCTTAAATTTATATCGTTGACCATGCGGCCAGACCGTCAGGCAGTGTTTTTTAATAAAATTGCCTATGGCTGGACAGCCAAAGGAACGGGTAAATTTATCAAGCAGGACATGCTGACCAAACTGCCAACAGCTGAAGGACATCTTAACAATGCCTTGATGACCAACGTTGAATTCTGGCTTGAAAATGGTGAAAGCCTTGAACAACGCTTTCAGGCATGGGTAGCTAAATAGTCGCTTTCTGTCATGATCCTCTTCCCTGCAGCAAGACGACTTTTGAAACGCTGCTGCAGGGATATTCTTTGCCCGATTTCAACGGGCAAGACCATTTGTATCCTTTTTGTAACCGTTCATCAAGGGAGCTGTAGCCTTAATATTACACCAGTCTGTAACCGTTTACCAGTGCCCCTGATTCGTTCAAGCAGGTTGGCTGGTGAACGGTTACTCCTTTTCTACCATCCACCAACATCGTCATCTCAATATAAATTTGTTAATGCCGGAGAAAACCTATGGCTGAACATATTGCAGACAATATAAGTCTACGAAAAAAGTTGCGTCGTTCTGAACGAAAGAAAAAGCTGCAGGCGGGTGTGCTCATCGGCCCCCTGCTGCTGGTTATGCTTATTTTTTATTTTATTCCCATCGGGATGATGCTTTACAGAAGTATTGACAATACCATGATGCGGGAAATTCTTCCTGCCACGGCTACAATTATGGATACCTGGTCTGGTAGCGGCTTGCCTGACGAGTCAGCCTATGCGGCACTGGTTGAGGATATGAAAGTTGCCTATCCTGCCAAGACCTTGGCTAATGCCGGAAGAAGACTCAACTTTGATCATGTCGGCTTTTACAGCCTGTTGCTCAAAACGGGAAGAAAACTCAAGAAAATTGATGGCCCACCCTACAAGGAAGCCCTTATCAAGCTGGATAAAAAATGGGGCGACCCAGCGTATTGGACAGTTCTTCAGCGTGGTTTAAAAAACATCACATTTCTCTATCTGTTACGGGCAATAGATCTCGAATACGATGGCAATAATAAAATTACCGGTGTACCTGAAGATCAGGCTATTTATGTCTCTATTATTCTCCGTACTGTCTATATCAGTGTTTCAGTTACTCTACTCTGCCTGTTAATTGGTTTTCCCCTGGCCTATTTTATGGCAACCAGTACACCCCGGGTACGCAACCTGTTAATGATAGGCTTGCTCCTGGTCTTCTGGACATCGTTGCTGGTCAGAACACTTTCCTGGATTCTTGTTCTCCAGAATAAAGGTGTCGTTAACAGTATTCTCATGTCCACAGGGCTTATATCGGCTCCGCTTGAACTGGTCTTTAACCGGATAGGTGTTTATATTGCCATGACCCATGTGCTTCTCCCCTTTATGGTGTTGCCACTGTACAGCGTTATGGCTGGCATTCCATCGTATTATGTTCGAGCAGCAAGATCCCTTGGCGCGACGCCAATGGCAGCATTTTTTAAAGTATATACGCCAATGACCTTACCGGGAATTGGTGCAGGTTGTCTGATGGTGTTTATTCAGGCACTGGGCTATTACATTACCCCGGCACTTGTGGGTGGGCCAAGAGATCAGATGGTGAGCTATTTTGTGGCCTTTTTTGTCAATGAACGGGTCAACTGGAGTATGGCATCAGCCCTTGGTGTAACCCTGTTGCTGATGACCGCATTCTTTTATCTTCTCTTTGGCAAACGTGTCAACATTACCAATATGAAAATGGGGTGATTATTATGGCAGTTCCTGTTCATGCAACAACTGGAGAGCGCATCTGGCATTACACCTTCAGGGTGCTGGTCGGTGCAGTGTTTGTGTATCTTCTTTTTCCGATTTTAACGATTATTCCCCTGTCTTTTAATGCCGGTGAATTTCTTCACTACCCGCTTCAGGGCATTAGCCTGCGCTGGTATCAGGATGTCATTGCCAACGGGCAGTGGGCCGTGGCTATTAAAAACAGTTTTATTATCGGCTCCTGCTCAATGGTGCTGGCAACGATTTTAGGAACAACAGCTGCTATTGGTATCAACCGTACTGATTTTCCCGGCAAACAGGTTCTTGTTGCTCTGCTCATTTCTCCAATGATGATCCCGCTTGTTATTACAGCACTTGCCCTATATCTGTTTTATGCAAAAATAGGTATGAATGACAGCTATCTCGGCATCATATTAGCCCATACTATTCTAGGCATGCCCTTTGTGCTGATTACTGTGAGCGCAACCCTGCAGGGATTTGACTATACGCTGATGAATGCCGGGGCAAGTCTTGGCGCACCCCCGTTGCAGGTCTTTTTTAAAGTGGTCATGCCCATTATTGCACCGGGGATTTTTTCTGGTGCGCTTTTTGCCTTTGCCACTTCACTTGATGAGGTTGTGGTGGTGCTTTTTATCGCAGGGCCAGCCCATAGAACCTTGCCCAGACAGATGTTCAGCGGCATCCGGGAACATCTGAGCCCCACGTTTCTAGCTGTTGCCACCTTGCTTATCGTGGTTGCCGGATTACTCATGCTGACTCTTGAAATCCTGCGTAAACGCAATGAAAAATTTGGTAAACCTGCAAATGTAGCTGCCAACTAACACCCGTAACCAGATTTGGTCTGCAAGATCAATCTGCAAGTTGCTTGATGCGGCGCGGTTTCGATGATGCTTCGAAAATAACTTCTCAGATGAGAAAGCGTCCACATAACAGTTGTTGGCACCCCAGAATATTTCCGAATACAGGTAATAATACGATGACTACAAATGATTTCCATGTGAGTTTCAAAGGTGTACAAAAAAGCTATGATGGCATTAGGCTTGTTGTTAAAGATCTTAACCTTGACATTAAAAAAGGCGAGTTTGTGACCATGCTCGGCCCCTCAGGATCAGGAAAGACGACCTGCCTGATGATGCTTGCCGGTTTTGAGACAGCCACCCAGGGAGAAATTTACTACAATGGCAAACCGGTGAACAATATTCCTCCTCATAAACGAGGAATTGGCATGGTCTTTCAGAACTATGCTCTGTTTCCGCACATGACTGTGGGAAAGAATCTAGCCTTTCCACTCAAAGTCCGTGACATGCCAAACGATCAAATTGACAAAGAGGTGGTCGAGGCATTGGACATGGTACAGATGGTTGATTTTATAGATCGGTACCCGGGTCAGCTGTCCGGTGGTCAAAAACAACGTATTGCCCTTGCCAGAGCACTTGTTTTCAAACCAGAGCTTGTACTCATGGATGAACCTTTGGGCGCTCTTGACAAACAGCTCCGTGAGCAAATGCAATATGAAATTAAAAATATTCATAACAAACTCGGGGTAACAGTTGTTTATGTTACGCATGATCAGTCTGAGGCACTCACCATGTCTGATCGAATTGCCGTATTTGAGGATGGCATTATTCAGCAAATTGCGCCGCCTGATGATCTTTACGAGCGGCCTGATAACAGTTTCGTTGCCCAGTTCATTGGCGAAAACAATACCCTTACAGGCACAGTCGATGCTATTAACGGCGAGGTAGCTGAAGTCACTTTAGATGATGGTCAGAAAGTATCAGCATTGGCCATTAATGTTGATAAAGCTGGTCTCCCGACGCTGTTATCCATTCGACCGGAAAGGGTTGTCATTAATCCGGATGAATCCAAAATGACGCAAACCGTAGATGGCCATGTTGAGCAGTTAATCTATCTCGGTGACCATATCCGCTGCCGCATGACCGTGGCTGGCAATGATGAGTTTATTGTTAAAATTCCCAATGCCAATGCTTCAAACAATACAATGCTCAAAGTCAATGAACAGGTACGTATCGGTTGGATGACTGAAGATTGTCGAGCCCTTGATTCAAACTAATGCTCAAAATATTATGTAACAATCAAGA
>RKSL01000203.1 GCA_008633435.1 Candidatus Desulfobulbus rimicarensis
CTCTATCTCTCTCTCTCTATCTCTCTCTTTCTCTCTCTTTCTCTATCTCTCTCTTTCTCTCTCTCTCTTTATCTCTATTTTCGGCCTTGCCAACATCGCTCGATGTATAAAGAATACAAAATATTGCCAGCTAACCATGGTACTTTTTCTCGCAATGATGTTTGCGCCCCACACTCTCTATATTGCACAACAGTTCGAAATTATTCAGCCATTGAATTATCTTTCAGGGAAAATCAGCAGAGATGCTTATATAACCCGTTTCAGGCCAGAATATCCTGTCATCAAATTTGCCAATCAAACACCGAAGAAATCAGACAAGGTACTATGTCTTTTCATGGGAAACCGCGGCTATTACATGGATTTTCCACATTTTTTTGACTTGCCGACAAATAAAAATAGCTTTTTCAAATCCACAGTATCAACAGGGCAAAATATCCGACAAAAACTTATCCAAAATGGTTTTACAAAGATATTACTCCGCAACGATCTCACGAACAAATGGTTGAACAATCTGCAACAACATAAAAAAACTGCAATTTTATTCTTTCAACAAGACATTGAGCTCATGTATACCGCAGGTGGATATTCTCTTTTACAAATTAAAAAAGATGGATTCTGAAATTAAAGCAGTTATTTTAGCCGGCGGCCTTGGAACCAAGGTGGCCATATCCTCCGAGTGAGCAGAACGACAGTAACATGACTCTGTGTTTGTATAAAGATAAAGACATGGCAGGGAAATAGTGGCGAACTGATTTGTCAGTCGCTGTAGAAAAGGAACTGCAGATTCCACCTAAAATTTACCAACTGGTGGTTTAAGTAAGAATGGGGGTAGGCGCACACTGACAACTATTTTACCCTAGTTGAAGAGAATCCAGGCAACGCCCAACTATGGAAAGTAACTGGAGATATCAGCCCTTATTGAAATATCTGGTTGACCTTCCTATTTTGCAAAAATATTATAATTGACAACTTTTCTGCGCAGCGAACAGCATCACAATTTTATCCATAATAATGGCGTTTGAGAGATATTGCTGATAATACTCACTCGATATTTCGGCTTTACGTGCCCTTTCATCAGGATGTTTAGCTAGCCAAAGTAACATATCCGCTAACGATTGAGGGTCTCCATGAGGAATAAAAAAGGCAGGCTCCAATGTGGATTTTTCCTGAAATCCTGGTAGGCAATGAGTTTGTTGTGTCACAAGCGTTCGACCGACTCTCATTGCAGTGTAATTTTTCAATGGCCACACTCTTGAAGCTTTCGAAGTAGTACCAAACACTCCCAAACAAACATCCGCATTTTTTATTTCTTCAAACAGTTGAGAAGGGGATAGCCAATTGTGCTCCCACTCTAGATTACATGCTTTACCATCCAGCAACCTTTGAACCAACTCAGCATCCTGTCCATTACCTATCATACGAAACCTGAGGGAAGGTTCATTTGCTAGCAAAAGTACAGCTTGCGCTACAATGTTAACACCATGCAGCGGGACAAATGTTCCGGCAAAAAGAACCTGACAAAAATTTCTTTTTATAACATACGGATTCGGTACATAATGGTGCTCATCTGTAGCAAGAGGGCATACAGCAATCTTATTGTCATCCAGTCCGAAAAGCTTTTGCAAATAGCGACTATTACATTCTGTATCAACTAGAATCTTACCTGCAGCGCCCAACGCACGCCTTTCAACCATAAATAATAATCTAGATAACGCTGCATGTTTATTAAGTATTTCCCTATCATTTACTACTGTATCATACATTGAAACAAAACAATCAGCCACGCTACATGGGCGATACCTTCGGGGAATAATTGACAACAGAAACAATAGAGGAACAGCAGGATATGGAATGTATAAAATATCAAAATCAGGAGTTCCTACAAAAGATCGTATCACTTTACCTAATTCCTTAACAGCAAACAAAATCAACCGTACCCCTTGTAATATCAACCGACAAGAGGTCATACTACTCTTATGAAAATGCTGCGAGCTTGCACGATATTGTTGCGTATAGGAGACACTTAACCGTTGGTCATCCTCCATGCTTTTCAACATCCATTTAACGTTAGGATACCCATCATCAAGAACGTACATACCTGCAACAAGAACTCTAATTATTCTGTTTTCCACTAAATGTCCTCCCTACAAGTGCCGTCATAACAACAAACATCACAAGCTCTACTCCAATAATAGATACTCTCCCAGCCAGTGCCATAGCAGTAACACTATCAGCAGCCACTGAGGGGGACAGCAATACGACCATTAGCGTCTCCCTTACTCCAATACCTCCCGGTACAAATGGAGCAAGAAAACCAAGTAATGTGGCTGCTAATACTCCGCTTATCACAACAAGACAAGACACTGCCTCGCCCCCATCAAAGAGTACCAGCAACTGCTGGTACCCCATTGCGTAAACGACTAAAGACAGTACATGCAACACGTAAAACCAACATAACCCACCTACGGGAAGACTTTTTTTTGGTATCGAACGGTTTAAATATCGGAATACAGTAAAGACCAATTTTCGAAAAACCGGCGGATAGAGAACAAACAGTAACCCAACAATGCTACAAACAAGAAGGTTTTTGTTTGCTCCTAACAGTTGGTTATTAATGATACTTAAAGTTGAAAAATTGTTTGATGTTGATAGTAGGAAAACCAAGGCCAAAATCAAACAGATAGTAACCGCAGCAGCCTGTTCCAAAAACAGTGTTACCCCGACCAAAGAAGAACTTTTTCCAAGCCGTGACATAGCTACGAGTCTGCTCCCTAAATGCCAGAAACCACCGGGGATATAGCGTGTTATTGACGAACCAATAAAAATCGTCATAGACTTCCAGGCCGAGACTGAAACTCCGACCAACTTTAAAGAATAGTGCCAGGAAAAAAAAACTAATACAGTATGGAGAAAAAATAACATCAGAGCCCAAAGGCCATGTGGCCAGAATCGAAAACCCCCTTCGCCTCTTAACACATCTAAGGAAGGAATATTTTGTTTAACCAAAAAATAACAAACCCCCACCCCTAAAACCAACATGCATAATTTAAGCAGCACGAGACCTTGCTTGTTTGTAAAATTCAATTTTTCCAGTGCTCCTGGTCAATAAGTAGATGCAGGTATTGAAATGTGAGAAAACCTCGGAAAGGCCAAAAATCAAATAGCTTTCCAGGTATATTTGTCCATGACCAATGTTCAATCAAACGCACATTTCTTTTTTCTCGTTTAACAGTCAATTGACACTTTTCAAACATTGTGAGCATGTTTTTCCTTGTAAAAAAATGAAGATGCGTACGGTCGTGAATGCCTCGATCCCGTTCCGGCCAGACCCCACCAAACAACAAACTAACAAATGTCGAATAATGACGCACATTCGGAAGGCTTGTAATAATACAGCCTTGAGGTGCCAAATATGTTCGTGCCTCTCCCAGTACGTATTGAGGGTTTATCACATGTTCAAGAACATCAGCCATCACAATCACATCGAACCTTTCCTCAAGCCCTAAAAGTTCGAACGGATCACTCATATTCAAATCTACACGATACACCTTATCAAGAACAGAGGTCGCCTCCTGAATGAGCTTTGCATCGTTATCAAGCCCCACTATAATAGCGTCAACAGATAATTCCTTAATAGTCCTCCCCAGTTCCCCTGCACCACAACCAACATCGAGAACACGTTTTGGGTTCTTGGGAATTAAAGACATTATGTCTGGACGCACTCCACTATACCCCTGACGAAGTACTTTTTTTTGCAGCTCCTGGCTGTTCATGATCTAACCTGAATTTGTATAATAAGTTCATAACCTTCCCTAGTGATTGTCTCGGAGATTATCTGAATGCATAAAACAAGTCCCAAGTGAAACGTCCGTAATAGGTCACCACTTTTTTACGAAGGCGAGCCATGAAGCACACACACCTGAGGTTTACTGCACGAAAGGTTATCGACGTTGAAAAAATGGCGAAATTTTTAAACAAAACCCCATGCTCCAGGTCGCCATCAAACTACTATTT
>RKSL01000204.1 GCA_008633435.1 Candidatus Desulfobulbus rimicarensis
GGTCGGCCAGTTATTATTGTCGAGTCAAACCTGCTAAAAAATTCAGTGCCAGCAAATTCCTAAAAGGTGGCAAACATATAGATAAAAACGTTCGCGGTACAGATTACGACAATCTTGATATCCTCCCCGCAGACTTTACCTACCGCAACCTTGACCTTGCCCTTGACGAGATGAAAAAATCCCGCAGCAGGCTCAAAAGAGTGCTCAAACCCTTAAGCAAAGAGTATGACCACGTTTTCCTGGACTGTCCTCCAAATATCACATTACTCTCGGAAAACCTGTTTTACGCAGCAGATATCCTGCTTATACCCTTTATCCCCACCACACTGTCTCTGCTCTCATTTTCCAAACTGCTTGATTTTTTCAAAAAATCCAACCTGGATAAGAAGAAGCTCTTTGTGCTCTTTTCCATGGTGGAAAAACGAAAAACCATTCACCAGGAAATGATGAACCATTTCAAAGGGCGCAAACGTATCCTCCATTCATCCATTCCTTATCTGGCAGAAGTGGAAAAAATGGGTCTGCACCGTCAGCCTGTTCCGGCGTTCAGCCCGAATTCTGTTGCTGCCCGAGCCTATCTGGCTCTCTGGAAAGAGATCCAGAATCACCTGGACTGAATCTATCCAACACCGTCAATACCACGACGAAGGATTGCCCCCTCTGTAATCCCCTGTTCCTGTTGACTATGTCTTCTCAGGGATTTTCCCCTGTCTTTTTCTGACCTCGCCCTGCCTGGCCACAGCCGTTGGGCAAATGATGCAAACACAACTTGCACAACAGCTATAGTGCTGTATTTGCTCGCATATCTTTATAACTATCCTTGATTTTTCAACACTCATGCATTATAGTAATGAGTAAATATTCACTTATTTGCAAATCTATGCGACGCAACTGCCACATCCCCTGGTTATCTTTCTCTTGCTGCGGGTGGCTTGCGCTCTTTCCCCCCTCTCCCAAAACTCCAGCAGGCAAGGAGGAACCCCATGTCACGACAAGTTGTGAACCAGGAGAAAAATCTTCACCTCAGCCGGCGATCCTTTCTCCAGGGCTGCACTCTGGCAGCGACCGCTCTCGGACTCTCAGATGCACTGGTCCCTAAACTTCTTGAGGCGGCAACGTCTCCCCAGCGTCCTCCGGTAATCTGGCTTCATTTCCAGGAATGTACAGGCTGCACAGAAAGCCTGCTCAGGGCTTCCCACCCTGATATAGGCAGGCTGATTCTTGATATCATTTCACTGGATTACCATGAAACAGTGATGGCGCCCTCAGGACATCAGGCGGAAAAATCGCTCAACGACTCTGTGGAAAAAAATGAAGGCAAATTTATCTGCGTCGTTGAAGGAGCAATCCCCACAAAGGATAATGGCATTTACTGCAAGATTGGTGACCGTACGGCCATGGAGATCATCAAAGAAGTCGCTCCAAAAGCCGCTGCTGTTATTGCCATTGGCACCTGCGCTTCGTTTGGCGGAATTCAGGCCGCAGCCCCTAATCCCACCGGGGCGACAGGTGTAAGCGACCTGCTTCCCGGTGCACCAATCATCAATATCCCCGGCTGCCCACCCAACCCGATCTCTTTCCTGGGGACTGTGCTCCACTACCTGACCTTTAACAAACTGCCCCGTACCGACCAGATGGGGCGCCCCCTGTTTGCCTATGGCCGTAAAAACCATGACCAGTGTGAAAGGCGGGCTCATTTTGACGAAGGCCGTTTTGTCGAACAGTTTGGTGACGAAGCGCACAGGCAGGGATACTGTCTGTATAAAGTTGGCTGTAAAGGGCCGCAGACCTATGCCAACTGCCCGGCAGTACGTTTTAACGATGTGGACGTCTGGCCGGTCAGTGTGGGGCACGGCTGCGTGGGCTGCACAGAACCGGATTTCTGGGACACCATGAGTCCATTCTATGAACGGCTTCCAGGCGTGACCATTCCCGGAGGCGGTGCAGGTATTGTCGATGCCGCTACTTCCAAGGGCAAGATCATTTTAGGTGCAGCAGCCGGTGCGGTTGGACTGCACGCTGCAGTGGGTATCGGCAAAAAAATTCTGGGCAACTCCGACGAGTAAACTGCAGGGAGGAGACGCACATGGCACAACGAATAGTAATCGATCCCATCACCCGGATCGAAGGACATTTACGCATAGACGCAGAGGTGGAAAACGGTACAATCTCCAAGGCATGGTCTTCTGGCCAGATGTGGCGGGGCATCGAAGTTATTTTGCAGGGACGCGACCCCCGGGATGCCTGGTTATTTACCCAGCGCATTTGCGGAGTCTGTACTACAGTTCATGCCCTGACCTCGGTACGGACGGTTGAAAACGCTCTCAACCTGGAAATCCCCATCAATGCTCAGTACATCCGCAACCTGATCATGTCCATCCATGCGCTCCATGATCATATTGTCCATTTTTATGTACTTTCAGCTCTTGACTGGGTGGATGTGGTTTCTGCACTCAGCGCGGATATTAAAAAAACCGTGCAACTGTCCGAAACTCTTTCCAACTGGCCAGGCAACAGCTTCAACCGGTTTAAAGCAGTACAGGAAAAGGTGCAGGCTATTGTCGATTCCGGCCAGCTTGGCCCCTTTGCCAACGGCTACTGGGGACACCCGGCCATGACCCTCCCACCGGAAGCCAATCTGATGGCAGTTTCTCATTATCTGGAAGCACTCGACTACCAACGCAAGGCTGACAAGGCGCTGGCCATTCTTTCCGGTAAAAACCCGCATATCCAAAACCTCTCTGTGGGTGGAGTTACGGCGGCCATCAATCCCGACAATGAAACGACCCTTAACATGGAGCGCCTCTACTGGATCAAACAACTGGTTGAAGAGGTACGTGGTTTTGTGAAACAGGTCTATCTGCCTGATGTCATAGCCATTGGCGCTCTCTACAAAGACTGGCTGGCTTATGGCGCGGGTGTGACAAATTATCTGGCCGTGCCTGACATGGTACTCGACACCAAAGGCACCAGCTTTGACCTGCCCGGCGGCACAATCATTGACGGCGACCTGACCTCTGTCAAGCCCTTTACCAGCTTTAACGACCCCTATTTCAAAGAAAATATTGTCGAGTCCATTGCCCGCTCCTGGTACAAAGGTGACTGGGCCAAACACCCATTTGAAGAAGAAACCGTTCCCGATTACACAGATTTTGAAGACGACGGTAAATACTCCTGGATCAAAGCACCGCGGTTTCAAGAGCTGCCCATGCAGGTCGGCCCACTGGCCCAGGTTATGGTAGGCTATGCCCAGGGACACAGCCTGACCCAGCAATATGTCAATGACGCCCTTTCCCGGGTGAGTTCACTGGCTGGGACAAAAGTTGGTGCTGGAGCGCTGCACTCCACGCCGGGCCGTCATCTTGCCAGGGCAATCCGGGCGGCAATGCTTGCAGATCTTGCCCTGGACCACTGGGATAAACTGGTCGATAATATCGGCACAGGAGATCTGGAGATTTTCAACAAACCCACCTTTCCCAAGGGCGAAATCATGGGATTTGGATTTCACGAAGCCCCGCGGGGTGCGCTCTCCCACTGGATTGTCATTAACGATGGCAAGATTAAAAATTATCAATGCGTAGTTCCCTCAACCTGGAATGCCGGGCCACGGGACGGCAAAGGAACCCCGGGCCCGTACGAAGCTTCACTGGTGGGCAACCCCATGGCCGATGCGCAGTTGCCCCTTGAGGTGCTGCGTACTGTACACTCGTTTGACCCCTGTATTGCCTGCGCTGTCCACATGCTGGATCCGCACGGCAGGGAGTTGACCAAGGTCAAGGCTCTTTAGCAGACTATTACCACGGTATAAGGAGGTCATTATGTACTATGAACGTCACCGGGCATGGTCTATTCTGCTCAGGGTTTTTCACTGGTGTTTTGCCCTGTCCATTGTCACTCTGGCCGTGACAGGACTCTACATTCACTTTCCCTGGACCAATACCCAGCTCATCGGGGTGTCGGCTTTTCCGATGGCTACCATGCGCTACATCCATTTTATTGCCGGGTTTGTGTTCAGCGCAGCTCTGGCCGCCAGATTGTATCTGTTGTTTTTCGGCAACAGGCAGGAACGATTCTGGGATTTCCTGCCCATCACTCCGCGCAACATCAAAAATCTCTTTTCAACCATTGGCTATTATCTCTACCTGCCGGTTGAACATGACCCCCGGATTGGCCACAATGCCCTGGCAGGAATAGCCTACCTTGTCACCTTTGTCGCAGCTCTTGTACAGCTTTGCAGCGGTTTCTTCCTGCTCTATCCCGAATCCCCCTTCTGGCAGAAATGGGGGATCTATTTCTTTGCTTCACAACAGCAGGGAAGAGGAATTCATTACCTGATCATGTGGTATTTTATGATTTTTGCAGCTACCCATATTTATATTGTGGTCTGGAATGATCTCCGCAGTAAAGAAGGACTCATCTCCTCCATCTTTACCGGGGTAAAATACCTGCCCGAAGAATAATGGTTCCCCTCAGCCGGAGCTGCACAGCTGTTCCGGCTGTTCCCCTCGACATTTACATCTATGGATAATACTCAGTCAATCGGTATACTTGGCGTCGGCAACCTGCTTCTGGCCGACGAGGGATTTGGTGTCCACGCCATCAACCGACTTCAGGAACGATACATCTTCCCAAAAAACGTTGAAATCCTGGATGGCGGCACAGCAGGCATCATGCTTTCTCCCTTTATCGAAAGTAAAGATATCCTCTTTGTCATTGACGTGGTCAATATGGAAGCTCCGGCCGGAACTGTCTATGAATTCTCCAGCCAAGATCTGAACAGCGGCACCATCCAGCCCCGGATGTCTCCACACCAAGTGGGTTTACTGGAGATTCTTGATCTCTGCCAGCTTCGCGGCAAAGCACCATCACGGGTTGAGCTGATAGCAACTGTCCCTGCCGATCTCTCCACCCGCATCGGGCTTTCTCCTGCCCTGCTCCCCGTTCTTGACAAGGTCATAGAACGGTTGCTACAAAGATTACAGACGTTTGGCATTATGCCGAAATGTTCTTAAACCGCATATTTCAACAAGTGTAGTTCTCACGACCTTAAAGTTCTAAAGACGCAAGGTCTCGCACAGGGAATTGCTTGAAGGCATATTATTACCAATAGATCAAAAACAATCCCCCCCTGCAACCGAAGAACTTTCAGCCGACACAGCAGGCTGCTTGTCAAAGATGTGAGCTAATCCCCACCAAAGGCAACAAAACAACCAACAATACGTTTTCAGTCATTGTCCTGGCCTGCAAGCTCTTATCATATAAAAAAATATTTTTTTTGCCGCCCCCTTGATTCCTCTAAACTCCTAATTATCATTAATAACAGTTACCATATGATATCTAATATTACATATTTTCTCTATACTCAGGGAGCAGGAAATGAACTATTCATATCAATCAAATCGTGGTCACTGCAACGGTCAAAATGGTCTGGCAGCCAGTATTTCGGAGCTGCCTCTTCAGCAGTTAACCGCAGATGAAGAGCAAGGCGTACAGGCAATAGTATGAAGAAGAAAAACTGGCAAGGGACGTCTACAAAACCCTTGGCCGGAAATGGGGAGAGGATGTTTTCCTGAACATTGCCGAAAGCGAACAGCGACATATGGATGCTGTGAAAGTACTTCTGGACAAATACATGATTGCAAATCCTGTAATGCAGGATAGCCGTGGTGAATTTGCTAATCAAAAAATCCAGGAACTCTACACATCACTTGTTGATCAAGGGGGTCAATCCCTTATCAGTGCCCTTGCAGTTGGTGCAACAATAGAGGATCTCGACATAAAAGATCTTGATGAGCTTCTTGCACAAACCAGCAACACTGATATCAAAATAGTGTACCAGAATCTGGCCAAAGGATCGCGTAATCACATGCGGGCATTCATGGGGCAACTCACGGCAGCTCATATACTGCACGATTTTTGTCTCAACAGAATATAGATGCCATTGTTGCCTCTCCAAAAGAACGGGGGCAGGTAAACGAACACGGCGAGCCTGTTTCAGGGCAGAATCATCAATCAAGAAGAGGTCTCAGCCGAAAACGCGGTCAACATAGAAGAAGAGGAAGGATGCCCAAGTAAGATCAAATAA
>RKSL01000205.1 GCA_008633435.1 Candidatus Desulfobulbus rimicarensis
TTGAAGATGTCTAACCCCTAGAGTTTTATCCTGAGGAGGATGTAACCGTTGATGAACCCAACTGAGCTGAAGAACAAAAAAATCAGTGAACTTGTAGCCCTTGCAGCAGATTTGAAGATTGAAGGATACAGCGCCTTGCGAAAGCAGGAGCTTATTTTTGCTATTTTAAAATCCCAGGCCGATGAAGATGGAAAGCTCAGGGGGAGTGGGGTACTGGAAGTACTTCAAGATGGGTTCGGCTTTCTCAGAGCGCCTGATTATAACTATCTGCCAGGTCCGGATGATATTTACGTCTCTCCATCCCAGATTCGTCGTCTCAACTTGCGAACAGGTGATACAGTTGAAGGTGAAGTGCGGGCACCAAAGGACAATGAACGCTACTTTGCCTTGCTCAAGGTGGATACAGTTAACTTTGAGCCGCCAGAAGCCTCACGTAACAAAACATTGTTTGTGAATTTGACCCCTCTCTATCCAGAAGAGCAGATCAACCTTGAGGATGACCCTGAAAACTTTTCTACCCGGGTAATGAATATTGTTGCCCCGCTTGGCAAAGGGCAACGAGGGCTTATTGTTGCACCGCCTCGTACTGGTAAAACCGTGCTCATGCAAAAGATTGCCCGGTCTATAGTTGAAAATCATAAAGAGATTACGCTTATTGTATTGCTCATTGATGAGCGGCCGGAAGAAGTCACGGATATGAAGCGGAGTGTTGATGCAGAAGTCGTCAGTTCGACCTTTGATGAACCTCCCCAGCGCCATATTCAGGTGGCTGAAATGGTCATAGAAAAGGCGAAACGGCTGGTCGAGCATAAAAAGGATGTGGTTATTCTGCTTGATTCTATCACCCGCCTTGCCCGAGCCTATAACACCGTGACTCCTGCGTCCGGTAAAATTCTTTCTGGTGGTGTTGAGGCCAATGCGCTGCACCGGCCCAAGCGTTTTTTTGGTGCTGCCCGTAATATTGAAGAGGGTGGTAGCCTGACAATTCTTGCCACAGCCCTTATCGACACCGGCAGCCGCATGGATGAGGTTATTTTTGAAGAATTCAAAGGAACCGGCAATATGGAGCTTGTTCTTGATCGAAAGATGTCTGATCGTCGTATTTATCCAGCTATAAACATCCAGAAATCAGGTACCCGTAAAGAAGACCTGCTCCTGGCACCAGAAGATTTGAATAGAATTTGGATACTGCGTAAAATTCTTTCCTCCATGAACCCTGCTGATGCAATGGAATTTTTGCTCGATAGAATGGGACAGACAAAGACCAATGATGAGTTCTTTGCTTCAATGAATCGTTAATTCAGGGTAATCCGGTATTGCTTTCCGGTGGTGATACGTTTTTTCTTTTAAAAAATGATAAAACAGGTAATAATATAAACTTTGTTAAGTAGTGCCTGTTCCAAAATGGTCTTTTGTCTGATCTCTGCGTCATGCTTAAAAAATAATGCTGGGAATATCCGGCCTGTGTTTATTTTTTTCGCAATCCTCGGAGTCTCCCGTCGGTCGCTTACCTGACCTCGAACAAAAATCCTCATTTTTGGACAGACACTAAGTAAATATTAAAATTTATAATGAGTAGCAAGCTGCAACCATTTTAGAGGAGTAAAGAATAATGAAACCGGACATTCATCCCGAATACCATCAAATATCGGCAAAATGTGCCTGCGGTAATGAAGTATCGCTTGGCTCTGTTAACGAGAAAATCGAAGTCGAGATATGTTCTGCCTGCCATCCTTTTTTCACAGGTAAGCAGAAGCTTATTGACACCGCAGGTCGAATCGAGAAATTCAAGAAAAAATACGCCAAGCACCTCTCTCAGAAAAAGGCCTGATTTTTTCATCCTTGTCCACATGGCAGAAGCCCTCTGTCTGTGGACTTTTTTTTGCCTTTTAATCTCCTGTTATGTTTGAAAATCTTGCGGATATTCACGAAAAGCTCTCTGCGCTGGAACGACAGTTGTCTGAACCTGAGCTGGTGAATGATCAAAAAAAATATCAGGAGGTTGTCCGCGAACATTCTCATGTTTCCCGGCTTAAAGAACTCTATGACAGTTACTGTAAAGTTCAGGATGATCTGGATGAAAACAGGTCGTTGATCCAGGAAGAAAGCGACGACCCTGAGCTTGTCGAGCTTGCCAAAGCCGAGATCGAGGAACTTGTCGAAGAGTTCGAAAAACTCGAAAATACCATCAGGCTGATGCTCCTGCCCGGCGATCCTAATGATGAGAAAAATATTTTTCTTGAGATACGGGCTGGCACAGGCGGAGATGAAGCGGCTCTTTTTGTCGCGGATCTTTTTCGCATGTTCTCCAGATATGCAGAAACAAAGAACTGGAAAGTTGAGGTGATGAGTTCAAATCCTATTGGTATTGGAGGGTTTAAAGAACTCATTGCTCTGGTCTCCGGAGAAAGAGTGTATTCCTGCTTAAAGTATGAATCAGGGGTGCATCGGGTACAGCGGGTTCCTGAAACTGAAACCCAGGGTAGGATTCATACCTCTGCGGTGACTGTGGCTATTATCCCCGAAGCTGAAGAAGTGGACTTGCACATTGATCCCAACGAGCTTAAATATGATGTGTACCGTTCATCAGGTCCGGGGGGGCAATCTGTCAACACGACTGACTCTGCAGTTCGGGTAACTCATCTGCCCACAGGTATTGTTGTCACCTGTCAGGATGAAAAATCCCAGCATAAGAATAAGGCAAAAGCCACACAGGTCATGCGGGCAAGACTGCTTGATCGGCTGGAGCAGGAACGTCATGACAAGATTTCTGAGGATCGGAAAAGTCAGGTAGGTTCAGGGGATCGTAGTGAGCGCATTCGAACCTATAATTTCCCTCAGGGGCGTATTACTGATCACCGCATTAACCTGACGGTTTACAAACTTGACCAGGTTCTTGACGGCGCCTTAGATGAAATTATCCTCCCTCTTATCACTCATTATCAGACAGAGGCCTTAAAAGAACTCAGCTGACCTTGAGTTAATTATCTCTGTTTCTCCTTTGTTATGCAGGTTCAATATGTGCTGAAAACCGCTGCAGCAGAACTTGCTGAGGCAGGAGTAGAATCCAGTGATCTTGAGGCTGAGCTTCTTTTGCGTGAAACCCTTGGCATATCCCGCGCCGCTCTTTTTCTTAAATTTGATCAGCAGTTGCCATCTCCTGCACTTTCCCGTTTTCAGAAGAGTGTGCTGCGGCGTTGTACCCGTGAGCCATTACAGTATATAGTAGGAAGGTGTGAATTCTGGTCACTTGATTTCAAGACGACTCCCGATGTTTTGATCCCTCGTCCGGAAACAGAATTTTTACTTGAACACACCATTGCCCGGCTTGAGAGCGACGAAAAAAAATCTCCCTTACATTTTCTTGATCTTTGTACCGGCAGTGGCGTTATTGCCGTTGTGCTGGCTCATGAATTTCCCGACGCTGTAATTCATGCAATAGATTGTTCTGCCAAAGCCCTTGCTGTAGCTTCTGAGAATGCTTTGTCTCATAATGTGACTGGCCGAGTTGAATTTGTCTGTTGCGATCTTTTTTCGGGTTTGAACCAGCAAATCCAATGGGACGTGATAGTGAGTAATCCGCCCTATGTGAAATCTGGAGATATACCTGATCTTGCCCCTGAAGTATCGAGTTGGGAGCCAGAGCTGGCTCTATCAGGCGGGATAACAGGGGTTGACGTCATTCAAAGAATATGCGCTCAGGCGACCAGGCATCTCCGAATTGGCGGATGGCTTTTTATGGAAATAGGTGCTGACATCAGCCAGCATGTTTTGGAAATTTTTCTTACCAGTGGCAACTATGAACAGGTTGCTGTCGTGCAAGACTGGGCAGGAAAGCCAAGAGTTTTGCAGGCAAAATTTGTCGGATAATAATTTTTAAGGAAGAACAATGGATAAAATTCGTCTCCAGGGGATGCGTCCCTTATATGGCACGGTTGCTGTCAGTGGCGCAAAAAATGCTGCGCTTCCCCTTATTGCTGCAACTCTTCTAGCCCCTGGCACGCACATTTTACATAATGTTCCTGATCTTCGGGATACCCGAACGATGTTTAAACTCCTGGAAACACTCGGTGCAGTTTGGCAGAGAAGTGGTACCACTGTCCAGGTCGACACCACTGGTCTGATGAGTTCTGAGGCACCTTATGATCTTGTCAAGACAATGCGGGCGTCAGTGCTTGTTCTTGGCCCGCTGATCTCGCGAACAGGGCGGGCTCGAGTCTCTTTGCCGGGCGGTTGTGCCATAGGTGCCCGTCCCATTGATATGCATCTTCGCGGTTTTGAACAGCTTGGGGTGCAAACAGTTTTGGAAAAGGGCTATGTAGAGGCACGGGTAGAATCGCCACTTACTGGTGGCTCTGTATATTTTGATGTCCCCTCTGTTACCGGCACCGAAAATGTTCTTATGGCATCTGTTCAGGCCAAAGGGGAAACTGTTATTAAAAATGCTGCCAAAGAACCGGAAATTGGCAATTTAATAGACATGCTCAACGGCATGGGGGCACATATTTCAGGTAAAGATACTGATCGTCTTGTGGTTACCGGTGTGGAATCATTGCACGCGGTTGAGGCAACAATTATTCCGGATCGTATAGAGGCTGGCACCTACCTGATGGCTGTGGGCGCAGCAGGGGGAGAGATAACTATTACCAATTGTTGTCCGGAACATTTGCCTGCACTTGTAGAAAAATTACGTTTAGTCGGTATGGATATTGAGGCACGTGAAGACTCGTTTATTGCCTCGTGTCCTGTTGCAGCAGACGGCAGCCGTTGTCGGCTTAAAGCGGTCAACATAACAACCATGCCCTATCCTGGTTTTCCTACCGATCTTCAGGCGCAGTTTATGGCCTTGATGATCCAGGCGGAAGGGGTATCTATTATCCATGAAACGATTTTTGAGAACCGATTCATGCATGTGGCCGAGTTACAAAGGCTGGGGGCGCAGATAACCATTGATGGCTCCAGTGCTGTGGTCAAAGGGATCTCACGCGAGCAACTTTGCGGAGCAGCTGTAATGGCCACAGATTTGCGGGCATCAGCTTCCCTTGTTATTGCCGGTCTTTCAGCAAGTGGCGTGACCGAAATTTCAAGAGTGTATCATCTTGAAAGAGGGTATGAGAATCTTGTGCCAAAACTCCGTGCCATTGGCGCGGAAATTGAGCAGGTTGCTGCCTGATTCTGATACACTCAGTGTAACCGTTCACCAGCCCCCCTGCTTCGTCCGATCAGGTCTCCTCGCATAGGCGGTGACACCACTTCGCTGTTGTTATAGCTCGTCGCCCTGCTTGAACGAATCAGGGGCACTGGTAAACGGTTACAGATTGGTGTAATATCAAGGTTACAGCTCCCCAGGTGAACGGTTACCACTCAGTAGTAATTTGCAAAATATCAACATGAAATCAACTGGTTAGTAAGATTATCGTTGGCTGGGATGGCAGAGTTCTTAATTCTGAGGTGTGGCAGGGTGTGGCAGGCAGACTTCTGCAAGGCATCCACCTTCCGCCCTGTTTTTCAGGACGATTTTTGCATCATGTTGTTTGAGGAGTTTCTTGACAATAGCCAGTCCGAGCCCGGTGCTATCCTCACGGGTTGAATAAAACGGAGTAAAGATGAGCTGACGGGTGCTTTCGTCAATGCCGGAACCATGATCTCGAATTTGTATGCAGATCACCTTGCGTTCCTGTTTTGTCTGTTCACGGGCATCAATGGTCACTGTTTGGGTTGTCTGGCTTGATGCCATGCAGGCATTTTCAAGCAGGTGGAGAATAACGGTTTGTATCTGTTGCCGGTCAGCACGGCAGTCAAGGCTTACAGGGATAGTATTCTCAATCATAAATTGCTGGAGTTTCTCGTTATCTCCAGTGAGTTGATCGATTGTTTCATCAACCATCCTTCTCAGGTTAAACCATTCCAGAACACTTTCGCTGGGGCGGGCATACTGCAGGAATTCTGTGATGGTTTTGGCCATCCGGTCTGTTTCACGCAGGATGATATCGGTTAGACTTTGACTCGTGCTGTCTGCGGAATCCTGTGCGGCAATATCCATTGCAAGTATCTGCGCTGATCCTGAAATTGCAGCCAGCGGGTTACGAAAATCATGGGCAATGGCTGCACTGAGTTCACCTATGGCTGCCATCTGCTCTGCCTCTCGCATCTTTTTTTCCATTTTTTCCACTGTACTGATATCCTGCATGGTGATGATTTTACTCTGGCCAGTGCTATCAACATCCAATGGGGTATCCGGCATGTTGAGCCGGGCAAAAGAATATCCGACCCGTATCAAGGTACCGTCTTTACGTTGCAGGTCTCCGGCAGGACGGATATTTGTTGTTTCATGGAGAAGAATTTCAGGAAAAAATGAGGCGAAAGGTCGGTTAATCAGTTCATGGGGGGCAAAACCAGTAATACGTTCCACAGCTGCATTACAGGATGTGATCAAGTTTCTGGTATCAATTGTAATGATACCGGTAGTGATATCATCAAAGATTTGTTTGTACAGTGTACTTAAACGATCATACTCAAGCGAGGTTCTGGTGAGTTCTTGTTCTGTTGTTCGCAGTTTTGCAGCGAGTTTGCTGCTGAGCAGAGCCATGGTAAAAAAAGTAACCCCGTACACTGCAAAAAGATTGGTCAGGGTGAGTGAGTTTTCCGGGCGGATATACTGGGTGAACAGATAAAAATGCGGGAGGTATCCCTGATATTCGAGAAAGAGCACAAGAGCGTAGAGAATAGTTGCCGAAGAGGCCGGTAAAAGTCCGCCGATTCTGTAGAGAATTAAACCTCCTGAAATAACAGGGAAAATAAATATTGATGTGAATATGGATTGGCTGCATCCTGTGCCATAAACAAGAATGGCAGCAAAAATGGTATCAGATAGCAGTTGAATACCGCCAAACCTGGCTAAGTTTACATGTGTGTTTTGCAGTAATGCAGCCGAACCGATGGAGTAGATAAAGACCACTGACAAAAAGGCTTGAATAATGGTCAGTGGCGGCAGGATCACATGGTTGCCCTTGGATTGTAAGAAGGCCGTTATGGCCAGCAGAAGAGTAAACAACACGACTCTGATCATGAGTAGCCAGAGTATGTGCTGGCGAAGTTGAACGCGGTTGTCTGTGACTGGGGACAATCGTTGCAAATAATTTGAATCAACCATGATTGTTTACAGGTATTTCGATTGGCTTAAAATGACCATGAACATTGTTTATCGGCCTGATTATTGTGGTGTGCCTGCCTCTGAATCTTTCACATCGCTTCTACTGTATTTGAAGCAGGGGCTCAGGCAATACCATATTTTTTGGTTTTATAACGAAGCGATCTGAAACTGATTTTAAGCAGATCCGCAGCCTGCATTTTCGAGCCACCAGCCCTTTCAAGAGCATGGCGGATCATTTTGGTTTCCAGCTCAACAAGAATATCTTCCATACCCCGTTCAAAGAGTTCCTGTTCGTCTTCTGCGGCAATAAATAACGGATTGTTACCTGAGTTATGTTTTTCTTTGCGGGATAAAATAAGACTGTCAGGGAGGATAATATTTGATGATTCAAGTGCCACTCCCCGCTCGATAATATTTTCCAGTTCTCTGACATTGCCAGGGAAGTCATACTTCATTAACACCTCAAGGCCAT
>RKSL01000206.1 GCA_008633435.1 Candidatus Desulfobulbus rimicarensis
GACGTCCTGCTCGTCCCCTCTGCATCGGAAATTCTGCCATCAGAGGTGAGCCTGGCCACCAAACTCACCGATACAGTCACCCTTAACACGCCTCTGGTGTCTGCAGCAATGGATTCAGTTACCGAACACCGGACAGCCATCACCATGGCCAGAGAAGGCGGTATCGGTATTATCCATAAAAATATGGATATTAAAACCCAGGCCAGGGAAGTTGAGCGGGTGAAAAAATCGGAATCCGGCATGATTATCGACCCGGTTACTGTTACCGAGCACCAGAGTGTCGGTGACGTGCAGGCCATCATGCGCAGTTATAAAATTTCAGGGCTGCCTGTACTGAGGGGAGATAAGCTGGTGGGAATAGTCACTAACCGGGATCTCCGCTTTGTCTCCGATGACGGCCTCCGGGTCAGTGATGTCATGACCAGCAAGAATCTGGTCACAGTCCCCGAGGGTATTGATCTTGAGCATTGTAAGGCTCTGCTCCATGAGCATCGCATCGAAAAACTGCTGGTTGTTGATAATGACGGCGCACTCAAGGGGCTGATTACCATTAAAGACATAGAAAAAATTAAAAAATACCCACTGGCGGCAAAGGACAGTATTGGTCGTCTGCTGGCAGGAGCAGCTATAGGTGTGAGTCCGGATATGATGATCCGCACCGAGGCCCTGGTCAATGCTGATGTGGATGTGGTTGTTCTCGATTCAGCCCATGGACATTCCGCCGGAATATTACAGGCGGTCCGGGAGGTCAAAGATGCGTGGCCTGATCTTTCGGTCATTGCCGGAAATATTGCCACTGCTGAGGGTACGGCAGCACTTATCGAGGCTGGAGCCAATGCGGTAAAAGTAGGGGTCGGCCCGGGATCCATCTGTACGACCCGCATCGTTGCTGGAGTCGGAGTACCCCAGTTAACTGCACTCAAGAACTGCACTGAAATCAGCCGCAAAAAACACATTCCAGTTATTGCTGATGGCGGCATTAAATTTTCCGGGGATATCTGCAAAGCTCTAGGCATTGGCGCCCATGCCGTTATGATCGGCTCTCTTTTTGCCGGAACCGATGAAACACCAGGCGAGACCTTTCTTTACCAGGGCCGCAAATATAAAGGGTACCGGGGCATGGGCTCACTTGGGGCAATGCGAAAAGGCTCCAGTGACCGCTATTTCCAGAAAAAAGACAGCGACGCCTCAAAACTGGTTCCGGAAGGGATTGAGGGCAAGGTTCCCTATCGTGGTGCAATCTCCGAGATGATCTACCAGCTTCTTGGCGGTTTGCGTTCGGGTATGGGCTATACCGGATCAGCAACCATTGAGGAGTTGCATAAACGGGCAAAATTTGTTCGAATCTCCCCTGCCGGCCTTCGCGAGTCCCATGTTCACGATGTGATCATAACCCGTGAAGCGCCCAATTACCGAACAGACAGTTTGTAAACCGAAGCCGAGCCTACTCAGGTTTCTCTATCCTTTATCCTTTACGCCAACAGCCGATTATGTCCGTACATGACGAAAAAATTCTTATTCTTGATTTTGGTTCCCAGACCACACAACTCATCGCCCGACGCATCAGAGAGCAAAAGGTCTATTCCGAAATCCACCCTTACACCATGTCCCTTGATCAACTCAGGGCACTGAACCCTTCAGGAATTGTCCTTTCCGGCGGCCCTGCCTCGGTCTACGACGACGATGCTCCCATATCAGATCCGGCCATTTTCGAACTGGGTATTCCCATTCTCGGCATCTGTTATGGTGCCCAGCTTATGATGCATCAGCTCGGAGGCCGGGTGGAACAGGCCAAGAGCCGGGAGTTTGGCAAGGCAGAGCTTTCCGTTACCGATACCAGCGCCCTGTTTGCAGGTATTACCCCGGCCCCTGCCCAGCACCAGGTTTGGATGAGTCACGGCGACCGCATTGAAGAAATCGCACCCGGATTTCTGGTGACTGCAACAAGTGCAAATTCCCCCTGCGCAGCACTTCGCCATGAGGAGAAGCCCTTTGTTGCGGTACAGTTTCACCCGGAAGTTGCCCACACCCTTATCGGCACTGATCTCCTTAAAAATTTCATCTTTTCTCTCTGCCACTGTAAGCCAACCTGGACCATGGATTCGTTTATTGAGGCAACGGTTGCAGAGATTAAAGCCAAAGTCGGTGCTGATAAGGTTATCTGCGCACTTTCCGGCGGTGTAGACTCCTCTGTAGTCGCGGCCATGGTGCACCGGGCCATTGGCAGCCAGCTGACCTGTATCTATGTCAATAACGGCTTGATGCGTACTGGAGAAAGCGAGAGCGTGCTGAAATTTTTCCGCGAAAAAACAGACTTACACGTCATCGACATCAATGCTGAAGCGTATTTTCTTGAACAGCTTGAAAATATTGCAGACCCCGAAGAAAAACGCAAACGAATCGGCTACGGCTTTATTAAAATCTTTGAAGAAGAGGCTGGTAAACTGGGAGAGGTGAAATACCTGGCCCAGGGCACACTCTACCCTGATGTGATTGAGTCTGTGGTTTTCCGGGGTAAGGCACCCATTAAGTCGCATCATAACGTTGGCGGCCTGCCGGAACGGATGAAACTGGCTCTCATTGAACCGCTGCGCGAACTTTTCAAAGATGAGGTTCGAGAGTTGGGCCTTACCCTGGGGCTTCCCGAAGAGGCCATTTACCGCCAGCCTTTCCCCGGCCCCGGCCTGGGCATACGCATTATGGGTGCTGTCACAGAAGAACGCCTCACTATCCTGCGCCAGGCCGATGTGATTGTCCTTGATGAGATGAAAAGTTCCGGCTGGTATCGTAAAGTATGGCAGTCATTTGCCGTACTTCTGCCCATTCAGACTGTTGGCGTAATGGGGGACGTTCGCACCTATGAGCATGTTATTGCCATCCGCAGCGTCGACAGCCGCGATGCCATGACCGCAGACTGGTCACAACTCCCCTATGATTTACTGGGTCGGATTTCCACCCGCATAATCAATGAAGTACGCGGGGTGAACCGGGTTGTCTATGATATTTCTTCCAAGCCGCCTTCCACCATCGAGTGGGAATAACCACCAGTATTGTGTCCATGCTGAAAACAGGAATTTATGTAGACGCTGAAAACATCAAGATGTGCGGCGGTTATGGCATGCGCTATGATGTGCTGGTTGATCTTGCTGGAAGTGGTCATTCCACCATGTTACGGGCCAACTGCTATCTCGCAGAGGATCGCGAACGCACCAGTCGTGATCCAGAATACCGGCAGAAGGTCTATTTTTATCACAATATTCTGCGCCAATGCGGTTTTAAGGTGATCAAAAAATATGTCCGCCGCTACCAGGATGAAGAAGGCAACGTCACCACCAAGGCCAACGCGGATATGGATCTTGCCATTGATGCCCTGCTCCAGGCCAGAAACCTTGACCGAATCATATTGGTCACCGGAGATGGGGATTTCATCCGCCTGGTTACGGCTCTGCAAAACATGGGCTGCCGGGTGGAGGTTATTGGTTTTCACAATGTCAGTCACGAACTGCGGGAGGCTGCAGACAACTACTTGTCCGGCTTTCTTATCCCCGGGCTGCTCCCCATCCACGTCACCAATCCCGATGAAGAAGGGCAATGGCAGCGTGGCACGGTGGCCAACTTTAACCAGGATCGTGGTTTTGGATTTTTCCGCTATTTTCGTCTTGATGATACTCTGCTCAAACCGGAAACCGTCTTTTTTCATCTCTCCAAGTCCACCCTTGAAGGCGATTACCATTTTCAGGATACCACTCGTATCTTTGAATTCCGTATAGTCAACAATCCATCAAATGAGAACCGTTCCGAGGCCTGGGACATTCGTTTGGTTAAAGATAACTAGTGTCTGTCCAAAAATGAGGATTTTTGTTCGAGGTCAGGTAAGCGACTGACGGGAGACTCCGAGGATTGCGAAAAAAATAAGCGCAGGCCGGATATTCCGAGCATTATTTTTTGAGCATGACGCAGAGATCGGACAAAAAGACCATTTTGGGACAGGCACTAACTAAGAAATTCGGAGTGTTCATGTGGCATATTAGCGTTGATGATAAATGTACGGGCTGTGGTGAATGTGTCGATTCCTGCCCCGGTGAAGTGTATGAACTCCAGCAAGGTAAAGCAGTGCCGGTTAACAGCGATGAATGCCATGGTTGTCATACCTGTGAGGCTGTTTGCGATGAAGAGGCCTGTCATGTTGACGAGGAGGAATAAGCAGCTCCTTCGCAAAAAAACAAGAGTTTAAGGCTACCGGAAAAAGAGATGGCAAAGCAACTGGTGCTGGCAGGCGATATCGGCGGGAGTAAAACCACCCTTGCCCTGTTGGACACAAAGAACACACTCCACAAACAGACAACCTATCAAAATGCCGAATTCAGTGGTATCAAGGCTATTCTCGGCAACTTTCTCGGTCACGAAAAAGAACTGCCCAATCGGGGATGCCTGGGGGTCGCCGGGCCTGTACACAACAACCATACCCGTCTGACCAATCTCGACTGGAATATTGACGCGGAACAACTCTGTGCCATTTTTGGACTGCAGTCTCTTCTGCTGGTCAATGACCTGGTGGCCACTGCTGCCGGGGTGAACCACCTCCCACCCGAAGGCTTTAACATCATAAATTCCGGTACTCCGGTGCCCGATGGAGTCTGTGCTGTTCTTGCCGCAGGCACCGGCCTTGGCCAGGCCTTCACCATCACCGCTGACCATCAACGTCATATACTCCCCTCAGAAGGCGGACACGCCTCTTTTGCACCCCGCAATGAGCAACAGGTCGCCTTACTGCGCTTTATGCACCAAACCCATCCCCATGTCAGTGTTGAAGCGGTCTGTTCAGGTAAAGCCATCCCTTCCCTGTATGCCTTTATCTGCCAAAGCTGTCCTGCTCCACGCTGGTTGAGCAGACAGCTTGAGCATACCGACAACAAAACCCGGTGTATCGTCCAAGCGGCCAATGATGCACAATCCGGGGGGCGTTCCTGTGAACCAGCCAGAAAAACGCTGGAGCTCTTTATCGATATTCTGGCTGCTGAAGCGGCAAACCTTGCCCTTAAGGTACTGGCCACAGGCGGTGTCTATATTGGAGGAGGACTGCCTCCAAGGGTACTCTCTTTTTTTGATACACAATGTTTTATGCAGATTTTTTGCCGTGGAATTTACCGAGAACTTCTTGCAACCATTCCAGTGCAACTCTTACTCGCTTCTGATACTGCTGTTATTGGCGCGTATCACCTGGCTCTGAAATAAGAGGCGCACTCTATTTTTCTGATCTTTATTGTAACAACGAGGGAAATAGAGTAGTTTTTATACAAATATTCGTTGGGATTACTGTGACTGTTTATACTCAAAATCAGCATGATATGAACTGGATTGTATTGCAAAAAAAATGAACACAATAACCAGAAATTTTTTTCATAGTAAAAAACAGTTTTTCTTAAGTACAATCAGCTTTCTACTGATATTTTTCCTCATCTCCTCTGCATATCTCAAGTATAAAAATCTCCAATGCAATAAACGAATGCAAATTCATGCAGAAATTATTGCTGACGATCTCCACTCTCATTGTACATCAGGGGTAGAACAT
>RKSL01000207.1 GCA_008633435.1 Candidatus Desulfobulbus rimicarensis
TTACCCGGCGGTGAACCTTGGCAACCAGTGGACAAGTCGCGTCAATGGTGCGCAGATCAAGCTTGTCAGCCTGTTCCATAACAGCCCTCGAAACGCCATGGGCACTGAAAATGGTTACCGAACCTGCCGGGATGTCTTCTAGTTCCTCAACAAAAATGGCGCCGTTTTGCGCCAGTTCCTTAATCACATGGGTGTTGTGAACAATTTCATGCAATACATATACAGGCGGGCCATAGAGTTTCAGTGCCTGGTTGACAATGGTAATTGCCCGGTTAACTCCGGCACAGAAACCTCGAGGGTTGGCCAGTAATACTTCCATGTTTACGTCTCCGTTGTCGTTACGCCTTTGTGTTGTGTTGTCTGGCAACGGTATGTCCCTGAATGCAAACGATAACTCATAGAGAGGATTGCTGACAATACTTTTTTTGAACGTTTGCCATAGTATAGGGAAAGTTCGTCCCTTGCAAGTTGCCACATGATCTGCTTAAAAGAATGTGGCGCGAGTCGTGGTGGAAGGTCAGCTCAGTGACCATTTGGGGCCGGGTGAACTATGCTGGATGAACTGTTCAAGGATTTCATGGAATTCTTCCCTGGGTATCTCTTTTGCTCCAAATCGGAGAAGATGTGTTGTCGTCATCTGGCAGTCAATGGCTCGAATATGCAGTGGTTCAGCATGTTGGATCAGAGTTGCCAGTGCCACTTTGGAGCTGTCCCGGACACGGCTGAACATGGATTCCCCAAAAAAGATCCGGTCAAGTGCTATTCCATACAGGCCTCCGACAAGATAGCCCTCCTGCCAACATTCGATGGAATGGGCAAAGCCGAGTTCATGGAGGTGGATATAGGCCTTTTTCATTTCCGGGGTAATCCAGGTTCCCTGGCCGCTTTGTTCGCGTAAATCTCCACAACTGGTAATGACCTCTGAAAATGCAGTGTCAGCTGTGACAGTAAATTTTTGCTGACGGAGGGTTCTGGCTAATCTTCTGGACAGGTGAAATTCTTCAGGCAGGAGCACTAGGCGTGGAGCTGGTGCCCACCAGAGTATGGGGTCATTATCGGCATACCAGGGAAAAATCCCCTGTCTGTAGGCTGCAATCAGTCGCGCCGGGGACAGGTCTCCGCCAATGGCCAGTAATCCGTCAGGCTCTGCCAGTTCAGGCGACGGAAAGATGATTTCGTCATTAAGCTGAAAAAAAGGCATTTATGGCAACAGAGGTGTATACAATTGGTGTTTGCAAAGAAGGAAGGCTTCGTGCCTGTTAACCGACAATGCAGGTTTTTCCCTGGAGTTCTTTAATTAAGACGGAATAATTCTCGGCATAATCCACAGGTAGCTCAATGACGTGGACACCGGGAGTAGCAAGGCAATGCTCGAGAACCTTGGAGAGTTTCCCCTGTTCTTCAACTCTATATCCCTGGGCTCCATAGCTTTGGGCATATTTAACAAAATCAGGATTGCCAAAGTTGAGTCCAAATTCGGCAAAGCCCATGCCGGCCTGCTTCCATTTGATCATACCAAATCCGTTGTCACGAAGTATAAGAACCGTGAGATTAAGGTTAAGCCGTATAGCTGTTTCCAGTTCCTGGGAGTTCATCATAAAACCCCCATCACCACAGATTGCAACAACGTCACGTTCCGGGAAGATCATTTTGGCGGCAATGGCCACCGGTAAACCGGCTCCCATGGTTGCCAGGGCATTATCAAGCAGAATGGAATAGGGGCTGGTGGCCTGGTAATTTCTGGCAAACCAGATTTTGTACATGCCGTTATCCAGACAAAGCACTGAGTCTTCGGGCATGACATCGCGAATTACCCCGGTGAGTTGTTGTGGGGTATAGGGAAACGAGCGGGGGCGTTTGCGTTTAAACACATTCTCATTAATTTCTTTTTTAAGGAGCTTGAAATAGCCGTCACCACCAAGTGAGTCCGCTGGAATGAGTGTTGCCAGCCGGTTAATAGAAGCGGAAATGTCCCCGATTATTTCATGTTGAGGGAAATACACCTCGTCAAGGATTGCACTGAAATAATTTATATGCACGACTTTCACACCTTCTCTGGTCATAAAAAAGGGTGGTTTTTCGACAACATCATGACCTACATTAACAATAACATCTGCCCGGTCAATGGCACAGTGCAGGTAATCGTGTTCTGACAGCGCAGTTGTCCCTAGGGAACGTTGATGGTATTCAGAGACAACACCTTTGCCCATCTGGGTGGAAAGAAAATAGATACCTGTCCGTTCAATAAAATTGCCCAGAGCATTACAGGTTTGACGACGGTTGGCTGCAGCAGCAATGAGCAGCAAAGGATTTTTGGCCTGTTGCAGGATTGCTGCAATGTCTTTCAGGGTGCTGTCGGCGGCACAAGGAGGATGGATTGTGGTTACCGGGAACGGTAAATTAGTACACAATTCATCTGCAATGTCTTCGGGCAGTTCCAGATGTACGGGGCCTGATTTTTCCTGGACAGCTTTTCTAAATGCTTCACGTACAAGTGCGGGGATTGAATCAGCTCCAACAATCTGTTTGGTCATTTTGGTGATGGGTTCCATCATCCCGACGACATCAATTATCTGAAACCGACCTTGCTTTGATTTTTTAATTGGTTTTTGTCCGGTAATGAACAGAGCTGGCATTCCACCAAGCAGGGCATAGGAAACACTGGTGACAAAATTGGTTGCTCCAGGGCCAAGGGTGGCAAGGCAGACCCCTGGCTTTCCGGTCAGCCTTCCATAGGTGGCAGCCATAAATCCGGCAGCCTGTTCATGCCTGGTGAGGATGAGCTTGATAGATGATGAACGCAGGGCTTCAAGTAGAGCCAGATTTTCTTCTCCGGGAATCCCGAAAATATGGGTTACGCCTTCATTCTCAAGGCAGCTAACCATCAATTCAGCACCATTCATGGGCAGACTCCATTTTTGTGTTTGATAAGATCATAAGCCAGAAAAAAGCCAATGGAGGTGTCAATCTCATTTTTTTTTATAGTATCAGGCTGGAAGGCCAGGGTAAAGAAGATCATGGTATTGATAACATCTTTGTTGAAAAACCAGGGGTTTTCCAGAAAAAATAGACGATGAAAGAAAAAGAGGTTTACAGAAATGAGGAAGTGTCTGATAATTGAACTTGCCAATCTGCAGTTATTACTTTCGTGATAAGGTTGCCTTGCAGAATTGCTTTTTCGTCCGGTTTTGTGTTACAGGTAAATTGAAAAACCTCACATGTCACCAACATGCTGTGTTTTTTAAATGATGATGTTCCTTGCCTCGAATATATACAATATTCAAGGCAGCCATGAGTTACTGAAAACATAGGCTCTATGTATTTAGAATATTTCCACCTCAATTATCCTCCTTTTGCCACTCTGCCAGATCCGGAAGTTTTCTTTCATGGGGCAGGAAGAGAGGAGATAATCAACGGACTGGCAGAAGATTTTATTAACGGTAAACCACTTGTCAAGGTCACCGGAAATAAAGGTTCAGGAAAAACTTTACTCTGTAAATATATTCTGCAGCAGCCGCTTGGACGGCAATTCGAGCTTGTCTATCTCGATAACCCGACAGGATCATTGAATGATCTCCTGTTTGGGGTGTGCAAAGAACTGGGGGCAGATGTATCCATGCAGCCAGAGCGGGATATGCTGGCAGAACTGCAAACGGTTTTGTCTCTCAAAAAAGAAAAGGGTGCTAAAGTTCTCCTGATTATTGATGAGGCAGAACAACTTTTTCTAGCTGCACTTGAACGATTAATGCGGTTGATATGTGAGAGTAGTGTTGGCCATGTGCTGCATGTATTACTGGTGGGCAGACCAGCTCTGAACGTAAGTCTTGAGCAGTTGACAGCCTATTGTGCCGATGTTGATGTAGATTCTGGTTATAGGCTATCACCATTTACCCTTGAAGAAACCCGGGAGTATCTTCATTATCGGGTGCAAGAGGCTGGAAACCAGGATTTCGTGGGTGATGAAATCTTCAGCCTGGACAGTGTAGAAAAAATTGATAATCTTGCCTCGGGGGATATCAACCGGATCAACACTCTGGCTGAAGAATCTTTGCAGGCAGCCGCAGTTGACCACTCTTCTCTGGTCTCCCCCCATCATGTTGTTGGTGCCGCAAATATTGGAAAAGCTGTACATATATCCAAACCCAAATATGCGGTTGTCTGGACCAGAAAAAACCAAATATTTGCAGGCGCAGTCGTTGCTCTGCTTGCAGTGCTTGTATTCGTGTTTTCCGGTGATGATAAACACCATAATGAAGATATCGTGGAAATTCCTGAACAGGAAATTCAGGTGACGCCGCTGCCTGAAGAAGAGGTAATTATTCCAGAACCGGTTAAGCCGCTTGCCACGGTTGTTGCGCCATTACCAGACAAACAGGAAGACGTGTCGGAAGAAATACTTGGGCCAGTTGTAGCAAATATTCCTGACCCTGTTGATCCCGAACAGTTGACAGGGGGACAAGGTGAAGAACCAATTATTGAACTGCATCCAGACCGGGTTAAGGTCAGCCCCGAAGAGAGTCGGCAAATCGTGATTATTCACGAGCCTCCGGCAAGGGTGGCGGTGGTGAAGCCGCGGGTGATTCCTGCCGAGAGAGTAGATGTCAACCCCCGGGGAGAAAAAATATACCAGGAGAGAATCCGGGCAAGTGCCAAGTGGCTGGCGAATGCCTATCATAATCGTTATACGGTACAGATGATGATGCTTGCCTCTGAGCTGGCCGGTCCAAATTTAAAACGGATGCTTGCCCAGGATGAATACGCGACAATAAAAGATTATCTCTACATCCTTACCAAAAAAACATCCCCACCAACGCTGTTTGTCTTTTATGGAACCTATGATTCCATGGAGCAGGCAAGGCAGGCTCGGAATACGATGCCGTTATTTCTGCGTAAGCATCATCCTTATGCGCTATCCATAAATGATGCCATGAAAAAAAACCAGGACTGAGCAGTCAATATCGTCACTGGTCGTTCTTCCATAAAAAAAGGGATAACTCTTGCAAGTTATCCCTGATCTTTTAATAGATGGTGGAGGTAAGCGGGATCGAACCGCTGACCTCTTGAATGCCATTCAAGCGCTCTCCCAGCTGAGCTATACCCCCTGCCATTTGTGAGGGCTGAATTACCACGGTTTATGGGCTGGTGTCAAGTGGATTGTTTTTTCCATGCACTTAACTTGTATTCAGTTGCCAGTTTTGAGTCCTCTTGGTACAATAATAAGTTTAATATATACAGCATGATTTCTAAAGCTTCCACCAGGGGCACCCATGCGTATCAACGATTCGTCGGGAGTTGTTGACGATTTATTTGGTCTCCATGTCTAAGTGATAAGACGTTCATGTTTCGTTGTGCTGGCCAAAGTGGCCTGGCCTAGAGTAGATAGTTTTCTTTTACAGGTGATATCGGATGTTTTCTCCGTTTAATTTTCTTTTTGGCTGGATGTCCAATGATCTGGCTGTTGATTTGGGTACTGCGAATACTGTCCTTTATGTAAAAGGAAAGGGGATTGTGTTACGTGAACCTTCTGTGGTGGCTGTTCGCCATGATCTTCGTGGCAGCAGAGTCCTTGCCGTTGGCCAGGAGGCTAAGGAAATGCTTGGCAAGACACCGGGAAATATTGCAGCGATCCGGCCAATGAAGGACGGTGTTATTGCAGATTTTGAGGTGACCGAGGCTATGCTGCGGTTCTTTATCAATAAGGTACATAATCGGCGCACTTTGGTTCATCCACGCATTATAATTTCCGTACCTTCCGGGATTACCCAGGTTGAAAAACGGGCTGTACGTGAGTCAGCTGAATCAGCAGGAGCCCGGGAGGTGTATCTGATTGAAGAACCAATGGCAGCCGCAATTGGTGCGAATTTACCCATCACTGAACCCACCGCCAACATGATTATTGATGTGGGGGGAGGGACTACAGAGGTCGCTGTTATCTCACTTGCCGGTATTGTCTATGCAAAATCTGTCCGGGTGGCAGGAGATAAAATGGATGAGGCTATTCTCCAGTATATTAAACGTAAACATAATCTGGCCATTGGTGAACGGACAGCCGAACTCATCAAAACCACAATCGGCAATGTCATGCCTGAAGAGCCGTACGACACCATGGATATTAAAGGTCGTGATCTTGTCTCTGGTGTCCCCAAAACCCTGGCTATCACTTCACATGAAATTCAGGCAGCTATTGCCGAACAAGTTGATGTTATTGTTGATGCGGTTCGGGTTGCCTTAGAGGTGACACCTCCTGAATTATCTGCAGATATTGTTGACCAGGGAATTGTATTGACTGGTGGAGGGGCACTCCTTAAGAATCTGGATAAATTACTGATGGCTGAAACGGGGATGCCCATCATTGTCGCAGATGATCCCCTCTCTTCTGTCGTACTCGGCTCTGGCCAGGCTCTGGATAATTTTGATATTCTGAGGGAAATAGCCATTGATTAGGTGTTGCCTACCTATGCGGGCAGGCGCGATCGTGCAAAGATGGGGTGCCTGTGAGCAGTTACGTTGGGTTGACTATCTGTTTCTTCAAGTGTTTGTCTTCTGCAAATACCGTTTTAGTTATATGAGAAAGTGAGAAAGAAAACTACCCGTAAGAGAGGAGGGGGCAAGGGAACGTTTCGTCTTGTTCTGCTCGGTGGAGTTGCGCTGACAGTGGTATTGATTTTTCTGGTCTCTGTATTCAGCCGCCAGGAAAACAGTCTCATGCATGAATTTTTGTTTGAAACAGTCGGCCCGGTTCAAAAAGTTGTTTCCCAGGCTACCGCTTCTCTGCAGTCTTTGAAAAAAGACTATATTGATCTGCTCACCGTGCGTGATGAAAAAACGAGATTGCTTAAAGAATTGCAGGAATGCCGGGTAATTGCCTACAAGAATCGTGAAGCTGTTGCAACAAATGCCCGTTTAAAAAAATTGCTGGATTTTAAGGAGAGTATGGATTTCTCCTCAATAACCAACGGCTCTTCTTCCAATTACGTTGTTGCTGCCCGGATAGTCGGCAAAGATCCTTCGCTCTGGTTTCGCACTGTTGATATTGATCAAGGCAGCAGTGATGGTGTGCAGAAGGGTATGCCCGTGGTGACTGGTGATGGTATTGTTGGCCAGATTTACTCTACCTCAGCCAATTATGCCAAAGTGCTGCTGGCCATTGCCCCCTCTTCGGCTCTTGATGTGGTGATCCAGGAATCACGGGAAAGAGGGATTCTCAGGGGGACAGGTAAAACAACATATCGGCTTGAATATGTGTTTAAAACAATTGAGGTTTCAGAAGGCGATCATGTCGTTACGAACAGTTATGGCGGAGTCTTTCCGACTGGAATACCTGTCGGCGTTGTGACAAAGGTAGAGAAGAAACGGCGCGGCATGTTTCTAAATATCGAGGTGACCCCTGCTGTGGACTTTACAACACTTGAAAACTTGCTCGTTATTAAGCGGGAAAAACAACTTGTTGAGTAAGCATGCTGATATTGGGGTTTATATTTCTGGGACTGCTGCTCATTGTCTTGCAGACGACGGTGTTTATGTTGACGCCAACATGGGTTGCCGCACCAGATCTCTATTTTGTCCTTGTTGCTTATCTTGCCTACAGAGTTGATTTACTTCGTGGTCTGGTGATCCTTTTACCGCTGAGTTGCGTGTTGGATGTTTTGTCAGGGACAGTGATCGGCATGTACTCAGCACTCTGTTATAGCGGTTATCTTCTTTTAAAGTTTATTTCCAGTAAAATGCCTGTTCGAGAATCGCTCTACCAGATTCCGCTGGTTGCCGTGAGTTATCTTGTGGTCCATTGGCTGGTATTTTCTCTTCTTGATTTTCTCCTTCCTGATTCGCTGGTGCCGTGGTCCTGGCCGTTGATGCTTTTTCGAGCCGGCCTGGTTGTACTTTGCTCGTACCCTTTGTTCAGTCTCTTTGAATTTCTCAATCATCATCTCCTTGGCAAGTTTTCAACCCTGAAGATTCTCCGTTCCCGGTCGGGCAACCAATTTCGATAAGGGGACTCTTTTATGCGTACTGTGAAAAAAGGGAATAGAAAACGACCCAAATCTAAACCCCAGGAAGATATTGATCGTCGGCGCGATGCTGCCAAAACAAAAATTACCCCCAGGGATGACGGAGAACTTGATTTTTTCAAACGTCGGGCGATGTTTGCTTCGGTTGTTCTCATTGTTTTTTTTGCAGTTTTGGTATCGCGTCTCTGGTTTCTCCAGATTCAGCACGGGGAAGAATATCGGAATCTTGCCGATAACAATCGAGTTCGCTATCTTGAAATCGCCGCTCCACGGGGGAACATCCTTGACAGCAAAGGGCGGGAGATAGTTACCAACCGTCCCTCGTTTAATGTGGTGTGGATTCGTGAGGGGAGAAAACTCGACGAACAGCTGATTAAGACTATGGCCGTAATTCTTGACGTTAATGTCTCAGATTTACTGGCTCGGGTCAGAAAAATGGCTGGTGCACCCGGCCATTTCCCCATCCGCCTTGCCGAGGATATAGAATGGAATAAAGTCGCCTATATTGAAAATAACCGTATGGAACTGCCTGGCATCAGGATTGAGGTGGTGCCGCTGCGAGTTTACCATTATGGCAATGTTGCCTCACATATTATTGGTTATTTGGGAGAAATTAATAAAAAAGAACTTCAGAAAGCTGAGCCGGATGTGTATCGGGGCGGAGACATGATTGGCAAAATGGGGTTGGAGCGGCTTCGTGAAAAGGATCTTCGTGGTGAAAAGGGACGTCATTATATGGAGGTTAATGCCCTTGGCTTTGAGCAGCGCAATCTTAAGGGGATAGATCCTTTGCCAGGCAATGACCTGCAGCTGACCATTGATATTGATATGCAGAAGGCGGCAGAAGATATCATGATGTCAGAAGGTAAATCTGGTGCTGTAGTTGCCCTGGAGGTTACTTCAGGCCGTTTGCTTATGGCAGCCAGTTCGCCGGTTCTGGAACTTGACAAGTTTATCGGTGGAATATCGCACAAGAACTGGAAGGCTATGCTTGAGAACCCTGGTCATCCTTTATTGAATAAAATTGTTCAGGGGCAGTATCCTCCCGGTTCGACATATAAACTGGTCACTGCTGTTGCAGGTCTTGCTGAAGGGGTGATTACTCCGGAGACGGTTATTTACTGTCCGGGCTATTATAAATTTGGTAACCGAACCTATCGTTGCTGGAAGCATAGCGGCCACGGGGCAGTTAACCTTAAAAGGGCGTTGTCTGAATCCTGTGATGTGTATTTTTATCAGGTAGGCCAGCGACTTGGGGTGAACAGGCTGGCCAGTTATGCCAAGAGGCTGGGGCTTGGCAAAAAAACAGGGGTGGAAATGGAGCATGAAAAATCCGGTCTCATCCCCACCTCTGAATGGAAGATGAAACGTTATGGCAAAACCTGGCAGGAAGGGGAAACCCTGTCTGTGGCCATTGGTCAGGGGTTTGATTTGGTCACACCAATCCAGCTGGCTTTGATGACTGCCACAGTTGCCAACGGCGGGACTCTCTATAAACCAAGCCTGATTGAGAAGGTTCGTGATCCGGACGGGCATATTCTTGAACAGTTTTCTCCGACAATTCTTGAGCGGTTTTCCGGGCAGGGGCGAAACCTGGCATTGGTTCGACAGGGGTTGACTGAAGCTGTGAATGGTCGCCATGGAACCGGGCGGCGGGCAAGGTTAAAAAATATCACGGTGGCTGGTAAAACCGGTACTGCCCAAGTCGTTCGTCTTAAACAGTATAAGCATCTTAAAGAAAAAGATATCCCTTATAAATACCGGGATCATGCCTGGTTTACCTGTTTTGCGCCTGCTGAAAATCCGGAAATTGCAGTGAGTGTCGTGGTTGAACATGGTCTGCATGGCGGTTCAGGTGCGGCTCCCATTGCCCGGGCTGTCCTTGAAAAGTATTTTGGCAAACGTCAGGATGATCCTGAAAACGTGACAACCGTTGTGCTCCCGGGAAGGCTCTTTGCTGAGACTGTCGCTCCTTCCACATCTTTACCAACAGATCAAACTCTACACTGACCTGAGATATGCTCCGTTTTGATCGCCGATTGATTCACAATTTTGACTGGATAATGTTGCTTATGCTTATTTTGGTGTCGGCAATGTCCCTGGCAAACCTGTTCAGCTCAACCTGGAATGGGGGGCCAGGGCCATCAACAACCTTTATGAAGCAGCTGTATTTCTTTGGTGTCGGTTATATGCTGATTTTTATCCTGGTGAGCATGGATTATAAACACCTGGAAAAATTAGGCTATGTCGGCTATGTCGTTATCTGTGGTCTGCTTGTGTATACCAAGATTTTTGTTCATACTATTGCCGGTACCCAGCGATGGATTAATCTGGGTTTTTTTCATTTACAGCCCTCAGAACCTGCCAAACTGATTTTGGTACTGGTGCTGGCAAGCGTTTATGCACGCAGCGATGTCGGCGCTAAAGGGTATTCTCTGCTGGATTTGATCAAGCCGGGTATCCTTACTCTTATTCCCTTTGGGCTGATTGTTGTCCAACCGGATCTTGGCACGGCTTTGATGCTGGGCATTCTTTTTGTTTCCATGACCATTTTTGCCAGATTGCGCTGGTCCACCATGGGGATCCTTGGTGGGGTGGGTCTTGTTGTTGCTATGCTGGGGTGGAAATTTGGCTTGAAAGGGTACCAGCGGCGCAGAATTGAAACATTTTTACACCCTGAAGACGATATTATGAATCAGGGGTATCAGATAAGTCAGTCTAAAATTGCCGTGGGTAGCGGTCAAAGTTTTGGTCGTGGTTTTATGGAAGGTACCCAGGGGCACCTCCATTTTCTGCCTGAGCGGCATACGGATTTTGCTTTTTCCGTCTGGTGCGAAGAGTGGGGCTTTGCCGGGGCGTTGTTTTTCCTTAGTTGCTATTTTTTCCTGCTTTTATGGGGAATTAACATCGCCATGACTGCCCGGGATAAATTCGGGGTTATGCTTGCCTTTGGACTGGTTATGCTCATTTTCTGGCAGGCTGTGATCAACCTTTTTATGATCATGGGATTTTTACCTGTGGTCGGTATTCCCCTGCCACTGTTCAGCTATGGCGGCTCTTCGCTCTGGACAACGCTCCTGGCTATAGGTATTTTGATGAATATCCGGATGAGACGATTTCAGACCCAGTAACGATTCTCTGGTATGGAAATATCTGTCATTCCAAAGATTATCAAGCTGTTTGTAATAATTATTCCCTGAAATAAGAGTGTGCTTTATTCTCACCGATACATCGGGTTCCCTGTCTCCTGATCCGGTGCCTGCTGTATGCGTACCAGCTGTTTGTTCAGATCGTTGATCTCCTCCTGCCAGTAGAGTTCTGAACCCCAGTCAGGATTGTTCCTGGTAAAGCCCGGATCAACAGATTGGTGGGCACACCATGCCGCATAATGGATATAGCGCATAGCTCGCAGAGGTTCTATAAGGCGCAGGCTGCTGCGGTCAAAAGGGCGGAAGGTCTGGTAGCCCTCAAGGAAGAGCTCAAGCTCTGGCAGGGACTCCTGGTGGTAGGAGGGGAGCAGCATCCACACGTCCTGAACTGGCGGGCCGTTCACCATATCGTCAAAATCAATGAGAAAGAATCCCTGATCCGGCCTGTGAATGAGGTTGGCAAAATGGCAGTCGCCATGTAAGCGGATTGTTTCTGTTTGGGTGAAAAACGGCGATATTTCCCGAAGAATTTGTGCGCAGATATTTTCAAATGGTTTCTGTACATGGGGGGGCATAAAAGAACCCGAGGTTAAAAAAATGACCTGTTCTGCAGTTGTTTTGAGCGGGTGGAGCGTTTGCCGGTGGGTTGCCTTTGTTGCAGACCCCACCTGATGCATTCGGCCCAGTAGTCGCCCGATTGCAAGCCACTGATCATCGGAAAACTCATCAAGAAAACGACCGCCCATTCTGGGGAAAATCGAAAAGGCAACATTTTCATGTATTCCTTGTGGAGTACCGTTTTGCAGGAGCAGTGGAGCGACCACCGGGATTTCCTGGCTGTCAAGATCAAGGGTAAACTGATCAGCCTCTGCAATGGCCTGCCTGCTCCAGCGTCCTGGCCGGTAAAATTTAATAATCAGCCCCTGACCATCAACAGTCTCCAGTTCATAAACCCGGTTGATATAACTGTTGAGCTGTCTGCAGATTGCCTGACAGCGGCAATCCAGCTGCTGCTCGGCAAGGGTAAGGATTGTCTCAGGAGTAAGCAGTGGAAAGGCCTGCTCTGTATTTTTGTCTTGTTGATTATTCACTGCTCATTCTCCTACGGCGTTCAGTACCAGTTCTTTCAGAGCAGTTATAAACTGCGGATCATCGTTAAGCCCACGGGTGGATTCAAGCCGCATGCCAAGAGTAAGGGCTTGATCTTTGTACAGCATGTCAATTTCGTACAGGGTCTCAATATGGTCAGAGACAAAGGCAATGGGAACCATAAGAATGTTCTTACATCCTTCTGCTGCAAGTACTTTCAGCATGTCTGGGGTGGATGGTTCCAGCCATTCTACCGGGCCGCTACGGCTCTGGTAGCAGAGTCTGCCAGTAAGACCTGTTAACTGCTCAACAGCAGTTATGGTCTGGGTGATCTCTTCTACATAGGGGTCGCCTTCATCAATAAACCTTTTGGGCAGGCTGTGGGCACTGTAAACGATCTGTACGGATTCGTCCGGGTTGAACAACGCCTGTCCTTCTTTAATGCGGGCTGCCAGGCAGTGAATATAGGATGGCTGGGTCGGCCAGGAGCTGATTGTCTGCAGCTTAAGATTATGGAAAGATGTGTTCAGGGCTTTTTGTATGTCACTTAGCGATGAACCCGTTGTTGCCCTTGAATAATGGGGATACAGGGGCAGGGCTATAATTGTAGTGATACCAGTTCGTCGCATTTCTGTCAGCGCAGGTTCCGCCCGGGGCTGCCAGTAGCGCATGCAGGGGCGGACAACGAAGTTGCCATGGGGTTGCAGGCATTTTTGCAATGCCTGTGCCTGCAGTTCGGTGATCTTTGTTATAGGCGAGCCTCCCCCGATTTTCTGGTAATTGGCAATGGAAGCTGGTGCGCGCCTGTGGGCAATGAAAGCGGCAATGGGTTTTTGCAGCAGTGATGGCCCCAGCCTGATGATTTCACGGTCGGAGAAGAGATTGTAGAGAAATGGCCGAACATCGGCTGCTCGCTCCGGGCCACCAAGATTGAGTAGCAGTACACCGATTTTGTTTGTCTTTTCCTTGATGATCATAGGATGAATGTACTTGTTTTTTCCGGTGAGAGTCAAGAAAATGTAGAGCTGCTCTTGATTTCTTCATATTGCAATGCGTATAGTAGAGGTATGGTCAGTAAGTTTTTTAAGCGTATATCTCAAATTCCCTCCCGCTGGCAGTCAGCTGTTCTACATTTTTGCGTTATTTCGTTTGTTCATAGTCTCTGCAGATTCAGTCGGTTACCGGATTTGGGAAAAGATTGCATTATCCATCAAGGATGCAGCATGGGGCTGCACCCGTAGTTAACTCATGGAGGATATGTATGGATTTGAAAGTAGAAGCCAGAAATCTTGACATGCGGAAAAGTTGGCAGGCAAAGATCGAAGAGGAACGGGATAAGCTTATCCGTCATTATGCCAATTTTGTTCTCCACCTTCGTGTCACCATTGAGGCTACTCCCGGATACAAAGAGGGAGGATATGAAGTCCATCTGGTTGCCTCGGTGCCCCAGGACACCGTGGTCGTTAAACGCTGGGGTGAGAATGTTCGTTCGCTCCTGGTCGAGTCTTTTGATGTGCTTGGCTTGCAATTAAAAGAAATTGTCCGCAAGAAACAGGATCATAAAAACGGCAAGAGTGTAAAAAATCAGGGAACCGTGTTAAACGGTAATGCCCCTGGAACCATTAAACGGCTGTTTGCTGATTATGGATTTATAACGACAACTGATGCGCAGGAGGTTTTTTTCCATAGAAATGTACTGAAAGATGTTTCCATGGAAGCGCTGGATACAGGCGATGCTGTAACCTTTGCCATGGAAGAAGGCGCAAAAGGCCCTCAGGCAATATGGGTCAAGGCCGGATAGGCCTGGCTCAGTTCCTCATTATCAACTCAAGCCTCTGTCGGAATTCGGCAGAGGCTTTTTTATTGTTTTGTATTCGTTTTGTCCCTTGTCCTTCTTTAGAGCGTGACAGCCCGAATTTGTGAA
>RKSL01000005.1 GCA_008633435.1 Candidatus Desulfobulbus rimicarensis
GTATCCGGACTTTCAGTCCTTATTTCAACCCACCGACTTTAGTCGGTGGTCGTTGAGTTATATATTCCTAACAACAGGATAACTCCGAATCAACGGCCGTGGGGTCATAGCAAAAGTTAGTGTCGGAGATTGAGGGCAGACCGAGATGCTCACGGATAAAGTTGTTCAGAACAATCTGTTCCTTGGCATACCGCAGAAAAACCTGGTAAGTCTCCATATCTGCTCTCATTCTATAAGCTTATCACATATCATGCACCAAATTCCGGACAGGGCATGGCGGGGCACCAGATGTATGCTCCATAAGAGTCTGGTGATCGACACGGGCCACATTAACGGTATCTTTAAATGAATAACCAGAAACAAGATAGTGTCTGTCCAAAAATGAGGATTTTGGGAGAGGCACAAGATAACAAATGTATTGCTCTTTAAATTATACCATGAAGCAGCGGGCAAAAAAAGGTCAATACAACGTGTAAGGGGCAGGATGGGGTAAAGAAACGGCTATTGTTGTTGTACCCCCCTGCTCTTGAGGTACGTATACATACTGGACAGGGTGCCCGGGCGGTTGGATGGGCTGGTGGCCTTTCCGGGCATGGCAATGACCCGGTCTCTGCCGTTTGCCTTTTCCGCTCTATTGCGCATCCAGGCAATCCAGCCAAATAATCTGACAGCCCGGTAAATAACGTTTTTCTTCCACCGACTCACCTTAAGTACGCCCATAGCCTCGTATAACACTGCGTCAGCTTCTGTTCGTGTCCTGCCCTCCTGGCGCCAGTAGAGCCAGTCGTGGATGACCGCGGCATTGCCATATTTTCCCCATTTAGGGATTATCCACCAGAAGACTCTGGGAACTGAGGCAAAATCAGTGACAAACCCGGGCGGAGTTGTAATGGTGTCGTCACTGTCCAGGCTGCCGACAAAATATGTGAGTTTATACACCAACCGCCATGATTTGCCGTCAGCAAGGGGGGAGACAATAAGGGGGGTGGTAAATTCACTCATGATGTTGTTCTCCGGTTGGTTTGTTGGGGCAATAGACTGGGATTCTGGTTGGAGCCAGGGAAAGATTGATTTCCGGCGCCCAGTCGAGCCACTCCTGTTCTGCCTGGTCAGCCATGAGAAAATGATCACCGTTTTGGGCAGGCTTACCCATGGCGTCTCCTTCCGGTGTGGCCAGGGTAATGCCACCAGCGACAAGTGTTTCCAGGGATTCTGTGGCAACGGATATCCCTGAAAACAGACTGCCGGTAACGTTGATGCCGCTTGCATGCCAGAAGCGGGTGCCTCTATGGACGATTTGCTGGTATCGTGGCCTGATATTAATATGTACCCAGACATTTTGCGCTGTGGGGCCAAGCTCCACACCGGTGATTTTGCCAACGGGAATCTGGCGATAGTAGACAGCCCGTCCTATGCGTAACGAACCTAAATGCGGAGTTTCAAGGATCAGGTTCAGGCCGCTGCTTACGGGCAGGACACCGGGGGTGGTATCGTGGACAGTGAAACTTGTGCGCAGCTTCCCTTGCCCCGGATGCAGGTCAATATAGGGGCCGCTGATTGCGGTGGCAAGATAACGAATCCCTGAGAGATCAATCTGCGGTTTGATCAGCCACAGGGTTGAAGAGCTTCGTAATAATCCCGTTGCATTTTTTTGGACAACTGCCCGCGCCAGCACTTTATTCTGGTCAGGATCCAGCCATATTCTGCTCAAATGGCCGATGGTAATGCCCTGATATTTTATTGTGGTGCGGGTATTGATGCCGGCAGCATTTTCAAGATGCAGCTCCAGGATCAATCCGTCTGCCTCCATGGCCCGGTCGCGATCGGGATAAAGGGTAAACCGATGCTCTTTTTTTGCGGCAGGAGCATCCTGCGGAGTCAGAAAAGAAATCCCCCCGCCAAGAACCGTTTCAAGAGCGTCGGCATGAAGGCTGATTCCCTGTAGAGAGGCATCCAGCGAAAGACCTGAGATGTTGTAAAAGCGGGTGCTGGAGTTGATTAGACGGGTAAACGCCGAATAAATGAGGATCTTCGCTTCAATGGTGTTGGTGACATGGTTCAGGTGAAACTCGAGCAGTTCTCCCACGGCAATCCGGTTAAACAGCACCGAAGCTCCTTCGTGGACAGGAACGGCCCCCTCCACTTGCAGCGTATAGACTTTCCCGGGTTTACGCATGGCTGGAACCTGATTAACGGCATCCTGGCGACTGTTGTACAGCTGGAATGACTGCCCGGCTTTCGGCAAAGGTTGCGGTTGGGCAGCCCGGGCTGAGACAGGATTGGCAAAGGCAATACCGCCGCTGATGAATGAGCGCATTGAACCCATATTCATGGTGAAACTGGTCAGGCTGCCGTGCAGCTCAACGCCGCTGGAGTTCCAGAAGACAGCATCCCGGCGCACCAGGGGGACATAGGGCTTGTAAATAAGTATTGTCGTGGCTGTTTTTTTGCCGTCATCCGTGAAGCGAACATCTGTAATGGTTCCGACTGCACGTTGTTTATAGAGGACAGGCGCACCGATAGAGAGCGATTCGGCCTGTTTTGAGATCAGGGTGAATCGCTGACCCGGTCGGTCAAAAGATTTGGGGGCAGGAGAAGATTCCACTGTAAAATGGTCGGTAAATTTACCGTCTCCTGCCTGAAAAGTTATGTATGGGCCTGAAATAATGGTACTGATATTGTTGATGCCCTCAAGGGAGACTTCGGGGCGGATAACCCAGAAACGGGTATGTTGGCGCAGGATTTTTTCCGCCCTGGGATCGAGCAGGATTGTTGCGGTTACCGTGTGAAACTGGTCATTATTAAGGTTAAGACTGCGGACAATCCCGACCTTTAATCCACGGAACATCATTTTGGTTTTGCCCGCTACAATCCCCGCGCCATCGGCAAGTTGCAGAGTCATGGGGATGCCATAACGTGCATCTTCAAAATCTCTGTACAGGGGAAATGTTGCGCCCTCTTCTGCCGGTGGGCTGTCGGCCAGCGGTTCGGGGGTCGCGCAGGCCAGGCCGCCATAAAGCAGGGAGGCCATCGAGGCAATATTGACCGACAGACCGTTTTGCAGATCTCCGGATACAGACAGGCCGCTGGCATTCCAGAAGCGGGTGCCCTGGCGGATGAGATGGCTGTATTCAGGCTGGATGAAAATATCAATGAGCATCTTGCCGTTATCTGTCATCCGGTAGTCATCCACGACCCCGATTTTGAGGTTTTTACTGTAAATATTTGAGCGGCGTTGCAGGGAGTAGAGAGCATCACTTTGTAGACGTAAATGGAGTCCGGCCATGTTGCTGGTCACAGGGGGCGGTTCTTCAAGACCGCTGAAATCCCGTCGCGGCGCCGTGGAACCCCCTTTGCGAATGGCAATGTAGGAACCACTGACCAGGGTTTGCAGGCCACTGATCTTTCCGGCGGAGATGACAGGTTTGACAATCCAGAACGCTGCATCTTCAACCAGCAGGGGGCGGGTTTCTTTGTCCATGTCAACCTGAACAAGTACGCTGTCCCGGTCGGCATTGATGAGTACATCCGTGACAGTACCCACGGGGATTCCCTTGTAGATCACCCGTGTTTTTCCGGCAATGATGCCCTCGGCGGTTTTGAAGTGAATGACAATGTCAACGCCCGCGTCCCGGTAACCGGTGTAGAGCAGCCAGCCGCAGATACAGAGGGCAAGAAACGGCAGAAACCAGATAGGAGAAAAAAGTTGGCGTTTACGCAGTTCAGGGTGTTCCATAGTTATCCGCTTTTGTGCAGCGTGTTGATATTTTCGGATGGTCTGGGTCGGTGTCCCAGAGCAGACGCGGGTCAAAGCTGATGGCAGCAAACATGGTGGACAGCACTACACCTGTAAAATAGAGTGCAGCAGGAGCCACATCAATTGATGACAGGTAGCCAAAACGAACCAGGGTGCAGAGCAGGGCAATAACAAATATATCGAGCATGGACCAGCGTCCGATAAAGACGATAAAGCGAAACATCAGCGATTTTTGGCGGAGACTGGTTGCCCAGTTGAAGTGAATGGAACAGAGAATAAAGCTCAGACCGCTGACCTTGAACAGCGGAACCAGAATGGATGCAGTGAGAATGATAAAGCCAATGCCGTATGAACCCTCCTCAAAGAAAAACCGGATACCGTCCAGAATGGTACTGGTTGAATCCTGGCCAAAGGAACGGACTTCCATGATGGGCAGCAGGTTGGCGGGCAGGCTGAGCAGGGCGGCTGTGATGAGAAACGCCCAGGTACGGTTGAGACTGCCCTGTTTGCGGGGGTGCATATGCTCACCACAACGGGGACAGAGTGTTTTTTGGTCACCATGGAGGTTTCTCTGTCGGGCAAGCAGCGACGCAGGCAGGGTTTTATGGCAGGTGTGACAGAGAACAATTCCCGCTTCTCTGCCCGTGTGTGCTGCTCGGGGTACTCTGTATTTTTTGGGGGTGTCGGTGGCTTTATCTCCTTCGAGCAAGATCCAGAACAGGGGTTTGTCCACCGATGTCTGGGCGGCGACAATCACTAATACCAGGAAGATAAAACAGAAAAAACCGATATCATAGGTTATGGATGCACTGTGGCTCATTTTGATGATGGTGACAAAAATACCAATGAGGTACACATCGGCCATGGCCCATTCGGCAAGATGCTGATACCAGCGCATAAAATCGGGCATCCAGCGGGCTTTCCAGCCCAGAAATAACCCGCTGCTTACCCAGAATAACAAAGAAAGTACCAACAGCGGAAAGACAAATCCGGTCAGCAGAACGACCATGCCGACCAGGGGGCGACCCTGGCTGAACATGCTTATGCTTGCGGCAAAGAGTGAACTGTTCACCTGGTTGCCAAGGATCTGAAAGCTGAGTAACGGCGCAAAATTGGCAGGAAGAAAGAGCAGCATGCCCGTTGCCGCCAATGCCAGCGAGCGACGAATGGAATCGGGTTGTTCCCTGTGCAGTCGTCGGCCGCAACGGGGGCAGGCCACCGTATGGCCTGGAGTTGGCTCAATTTTCGTCATCAGCAGATCGCAGCCCGGACAGAGGGTAAACTCTTCGGTACACTCTGCGAGCGTGCCGGCAGAGACGTTTTGAGATTGACGAGTTGACAATGTTATCCACCAGACAATGATTGTCTCTGAAAGTCGCAGCATCCAAAGGAATACATCCGAAGCATGCATATCGAAATGTGCAACAAAGGCAAATGACAAGTAATCAAAACGGATACTTTACAAGCTGCCATGCCGCTGATGCGGACTTTCATCATTCGAAGTCTTCGCTATCTGTTGTGGCCGGTGAACCTGCTCCAGCCATGCCAGCGTATGAAAACCTCCCAAAAAGCATCGTGTTTAAAATACCAGATACAGCAGGAATAGACGATACTTATCGGGTTTTCTTTGCAAAAGCAAGGCAGGTAGCTCCTGTGAGCTTATCCTTGACAAAAAACCCACATCCACCCATGATGGGGCATGGCTTCTCTATCCTCTCCTTTTTCTTTGCCTAATGTCAGGCGTTTTATCGCCTTTCGTGCCGTATTCAATGCCCGGTTTTATTACCCGGTTTTTACGGTAATGTTTCTGGACTATGGGTTGAGCATGGAGCAGTTTGCTCTGCTCAATACGGTATGGGCCTTTACCATTGTGCTGGCAGAAGTCCCCTCCGGCGCGCTTGCTGATCTTACCAGCAGAAAACACCTACTGGTGGCTACATGCTGGCTGATGATAGGGGAAATGGCTCTGCTGGGTTTTGTTCCCCTGGGTAATGGCACAGTGATTTTCACAGTATTTCTGATAAACCGGATATTAAGCGGGCTGGCAGAAGCATTGGCCAGTGGTGCAGATGAGGCCATGGCCTATGATACGCTGGTGGCTGATGGTGACCCCGAAGAATGGCCCAGAGTGCTGGATATCCAGATGCGGGTGCAGAATATTGCCTATATGATCACCATGACCCTGGGGGCTATGGCCTATGCACCGGATACCGTGAACAGGGTGCTGCACTGGGTTGGGGTGCAGGTAGAATTATCCCAGGAGGTGACCATGCGTTTCCCGGTGTTTCTCACCCTTGGCCTGGGTATATGCTCGCTGGTAATCACCTTGGGCATGGATGATCCCGCAGTCGACAGGGAGCTGCCAGAGGCGAACCTGAGCCTGAGCCAGAGAATTGGTGCAGTGACACAACAGACCATGCAGGCAGGCCGCTGGATTCTCGTGACGCCCATGGCTCTGGCCATAATTCTTTTCGGGATGAGTTTTGATCATGTTCTGCGCATGATTGTCACCTTGACCAGCCAGTATTATCGGCTTATCGGTCTGCCTGAAGCCAGTTTTGGCGTGATAGGCTCCGGAGTAGCAATTATAGGTCTGGGAGTTCCCCGGCTTGCCCGGGAAATGGTAGAACGCTTGCAACCTCGCACCAATGTGGTATTGATTACTCTGCTGGCTTTGATCTCGTTATGGGGATTGACCAGGTTTATCCCCATTTTTGGGGTGGTTCCCATGGTTATGGTCTTTGTGACCATGATGCTGACCTCATTTTTTACGAGCACCTATCTGCACAGGATTACCGAGTCCAGCCGGCGGGCAACTGTGCTGAGTTTTAAAGGACTGGCCTTTAATGGCGGCTACTGTCTCATCGGTATTCTGTATGCAGGGTTGATTGTCCATCTGCGTGGCGACATTGGAGGGCGGTCAGGGGCGGGCGATTTTGCTGTAGTGCAGGACGAAGCTTTTCGCCGATCAATGGACTGGTTCCCCTGGTATTTAAGTGGTATGTTGCTTGTGGTTACGTTGATTTGCTGGTTGAGGTTTCACCATACCTCCCCAGGGAAAAAGAGGAGCTTGGGTAGCAGAAAAAATGAAAGAACAGTATGATGATAAAAGTGGATATTGCCGTATGCTTGGCCACGCCCTGGGATTTAACTATTGCCGGATAATGCAGCAAGGGCTGCCCTGTCATAATATTTTAAACTGCTGGTTTGAGCGTTTCCCGGTGGAAGAGTTTATTGCTGAGCATTATTCCAAAGAAGAGCAGCAGGCGATCTTCAAGCCGCCCAAGAAAAAGCTGGAGACGTTATCTGAGGTACTGGGAAGGATTGAAAAAAAATCCTCATAGTTCAGGTATGGCTGCCCAGGCCATGGCCGTTATTTCCCATGCCCCACCCCAAGTCTGAGGATTCCGCTGAAAACCCCTATGGCGCAATATACTATTTCTGCTGATGACCATGGCGTCCGCCTGGATCGATTTATCCGGAAAAAATACAGGAATGTCGCCCTGACTGGTATTTTCCGGTTGATCCGCAAGGGCAGAGTGCGGGTCAATGGCGGCCGGAAAAAACCGGCATATCGTCTGCTGGAACATGATATTATTGATGTGTATATTAACGTGCCGCCCCGGCAACCAAAATCGCTGCTTGTGTTGTCTGCCATCCAAAAAAAGCTGGCCGTTGCTGCGCTTGTGTACACAGACGAAAATATTGCGATCTGCAATAAACCCCAGGGAATGCCCATGCATGCCGGAAGCGGTTATGCCTGGGGATTTGTGGAGATCATGCAGGCGTATACCGGCAACTCCGGCTTTACCTTTGTCAACAGAATTGATAAGGCAACATCCGGGCTTGTACTGGGCGCAAAAAACAGAAAAACAGCGCAACGTTTATCAGAACTTATCCGGAAGCGCCGCGTGGATAAATATTATCAGGCCGTGGTGCAGGGGCTTGTTGATGAAGAGTGTTTTACCCTGTCCTCGTTTCTTAAGAAGGAGGAGACCAGGGTGGTGGAATATTCCCATGGAGACAACGGTGCCAGAGAGGCTATCAGTGAGTTTAGAGTGGTTAAGCGGGATGCAGCTCGGCAGAGAACCTTGCTTGCTGCACGCCTTATAACCGGCAGAACCCATCAGTTGCGGGTACAGCTGGCAAATCGCAATCACCCTATTATCGGTGATACACGATATGGGGAGGTTCGGGCCAAACATATGCTGCTCTGCTCACAACGGCTCATCATTGCTGAGCTGGATTTGGATGTGGAAATTCCGCTGCCGGATTTTTTCCCTGTTTTTTGAATTCAACCTATCACGGATTTGTTATGACGGTTTTTCAGGCAATTATTCTTGGCATTGTCCAGGGACTGACCGAGTTTATCCCGGTGTCCAGTTCTGGGCATCTGGTGCTGGTTCCCCATTTTCTGGGCTGGAAATTCAGCGCTGATCAGGCGTTTATTTTTGATGTACTGGTGCAGTGGGGAACATTACTGGCGGTTTTTATTTATTTTCGACATGATCTGAAAGCAATAGTCGTTGCGGTCATTAAAGGGCTTCTTGAAAAACGTCCTCTTGCAGATCCTGATGCCAGGATGGGGTGGTATCTGGTGGTGGCAACAATTCCGGCTGTCGTGGCCGGACTTACCTGTAAGGATCTCATTGAGCATGCCTTTGCCAACCCGAAAATGACCGGCGTGTTTTTACTGGGTACGGCGGTGTTGCTGATAATTGCCGAGAAAACAGGTCGACGTAACCGGACAACAGCACAACTCAACTGGCTTGACAGCATCTGGATCGGATTCTCCCAGGTACTTGCCCTGCTTCCCGGCATTTCCCGCTCCGGTTCAACCATTGCCGGTGGAATGACCCGCAACCTGGATCGTCCTTCGGCGGCTCGTTTTTCTTTTCTTATGTCAGTTCCGGTAATGCTTGGAGCCGGATTACTGGCCTTTAAAGATCTGGCAGAACTTCCGGCAGCAGGAGAGTTCATGCTTCCTCTGTTGGCCGGTTTTCTGACAGCCCTGATCTCAGGCTATATAGCAATCAGGTGGCTTATCGCATTTTTAAGCAAGCATTCTCTCACAGTGTTTGCCCTGTATTGTATTGTTATGGGGATCGTGGTTATTGTTACAGGCTGAATAGATACTCTTCATCGCAGTATCTCGGCCTGCATAGGGAGGATGTCTACGGGTATGATTTTGTCCAGCAATGCTGGTTTATTCAAATTGGTATTGCTGCGTTTTTATTAAAACCGGTCTCCATGAAGAGTCTTGCCACAACGGTCAGAAATGTTCTTGATCGTGAAGCTTGAGATGATGCATGCACAGGTGGAATGCAGCGAATTCTACCCTATGGAGAGCAATTTCTTTGAAAAAATTACCAGACAGCTCTTAACCCTTTTGATTTTCGGACATGGTCAATACGACGCTCCAGCTCAATGCGCCATTGGGCATGGATGCGTGCTGCAGAAGGGGCAATGAGCTCGGGCAGGCCATAGACCAGTCGATCTGCGGCTCTACTTGCCTCAATCACAGCTTCAATGGATCGAGCACCGAATTTATAATCGGCCAGTAATAGTCTGAGCAGCAGGCCGGAGGTTTTTCGCGCAGCAGTCTTCCAGTGGGTCTGCATCTGGTGGGCAATGATAAAGGCGCGTTTGAGTAATATCCTTCGGAGTTCTTCAAGTTCATCCTCTGACGCGGAATCTCTAAGAACATGTTCAGGGATTTCAATACCGTCAATGTCAAGCACAACCCTGAGTCTGCTCATAAAATCGGGAATTTTCAAGGTCTTTGTCAGTTGAAGATCCTTGGGATCAGACTGTGTTAACAGCTCTTCCATGCCTTTCCAGCTGGCTTTGACCCCGCCTGCGAAAACAAAAATTGCCCGGCCGATATGATAAGGAATACCATGTACATAGGTAACACCATCCTGCATGGAGGGCAAAAAATAACGGAGATAGCCAAATTCGTAGTTATCGTATCGACAATCAAATTCATCCCAAAAGGCAATGGGGACTTTACCCTGGGCAACAGAGGCACGGATGGGGTCTATGGCCGAGTTAATCTCGTCCGGGCTTGCAAACTGGGTCAGGTTAAATTCGAAAAAGTCAAAGGGATCGCCGTCATAATGGTCGGAAATCTCTTTGGCAACCTGCTTGACTGCAAAGGACTTACCTGAGCCTGGAGGCCCGAACACGCCGATACAAAGCGGCCGAAGTACAGACTCTTTAGAGACATACGAATCCATAACACTGTGCAGAGTGATGACCGGGTCTATCTCGGCCGGATCAGTGGTGCGTAAATGGCCGATCTGGAAGGTCGGCAAGCTGTTGAACCCCGTGCCCCTGTTGACCTCTTCCTTGAGGTGATGCAGGACGGACACAATCACATCAAGGTAGTCGTGCTCAAGCGAGGCGAACTGATCGGTTCGACCTGGTTGTTCATATTTTCTCTGGAAAAATGAGCGTAATGCTTTTTTCTTTTTTTCTCCCCAAACCTGGCTTGCCACAATCTCCAGGGTCGCATCAAAATCTGCAGAAAATGGCGGTAATTCCACAAACGATGGATCCGGAGAAATGTCAAGAAAGGAGCAGGGATGCTCGTCCGGGTAGGTCGCTGAAAAATCAAGATGGGGAAATTCAAGGGAACCGTCAAAAAAATAGCCGTGTTCGTACAGGATTTTCCAGTTCAACAGTACCCGTTTGGAAAAGTCGAAAAAATAATTTTTACAAAAGCAGAACCCATCAAAACGCATGGCATCCATGGCAAGCATAGAGGTGACCAGAGTGTCGTAACAGGGAACAGAGCCCCGTTGTCTGGGTGAGCTTTTTTCTGGGAGGTACCCTTTGCGGTACCTGAAATAGGTGCCATCAGCCCCAATGTAGAGGATTCCATGGGGAAACATCTCCACGATAATGTGACAGAGAAAACAGCCGTTACGGTTGTCCCAGAGGCCGACTTCAGGGGTGCGCAAAGCCCGCATGCACATAGCCACAATGGTTTCCCAGTTGACGGAGGCATCCATTTCCATCCGGGTGGTTTCAAGATCTGACAGGCGGCAAAACAGCGTAAATTTTTGTCCCAGCCTTGCTGCCCACTGCTGCCAGTGGGCCACAGAAATACCCATGGCAATGCACCAGAGACCGGGATTGAGTTCCACCATGTCATCGCAGACCTGAGGAGGGACGCCCGAATCATCAACCAGTACTATGCCGTTATTATTACCAACAATGGACTTGTCATTATCACTGATGACAAAGGGATGATTGTTGGTGCCGCGACCTTCAGCCGGGAGCAGCTGATTGACCATATACCATCCATGACCAGGCTTGTTAACAGAGCGGGCAGGACGTTTACGAAAAATCTGATACACCTGTTTTTCTGCTCCATACGAGAGCGTATTGATGCGCGGGGTAAGCTCAGAGTTGGCCAGGTAGGACGCAAGCCAGGTCAAACACTGTTCAAGCCGGCCTTTTTCAGTTGAAGCCGGCCCGGCCAGAAGGTCAATATCGTCACCGGGATTATAGCCGTAAGCGGGAAGATTGCCCTCTTCAAGGAGGCTTACTTCTTTTGTTGGGAGGTTATTAATAGTGACATTTGAGCCCAGAAGCAGAATTTTAGGTGAATAGTCGGACACGGCTTAACCTCTATGATTTGGGAGGAAGGAAAAGCCGGGTCGACTTGCCGAAAGGAGGAACGGTCAATCGACCCGGAAGAGTCTGCTGCAGGTTTTTTTAGAAATGTTTACAACAGGTCAGTTTTTTGCAGCAGAATAACGGCTGCTCTGTACGAGACAATAATTACTGCCAGCCAGGAAAGTAAAAGAAATGTATTCATCATGGTCTATGTTCTCCAAAAGTAATGAATGTCACTGCCACTGATTTTTTAAGGAACCAGAGACAGTATACGTTTAGTTTTCTTCGGGTCCGATACTGATTTGTTTGAGCATAATGCTGATTTCTGCAATCAGTAATACCGTAAACAGGGCAAGAAACATAAAAAATGATGTCTGTACGGTACCTGCTGTCAGGTTGGAACGGGCAATAGTGACAGGAAGCAGATCCTGGATAGCCCAGGGCTGTCGACCTACTTCGGCCAGTATCCATCCTGCCCAGTGGGCAATGAGGCCCAGGAAGAATAAAATTGTTCCCCCACCAAGCAACAAGCGTTGCTTTTCAAGGGTTCCTTTATAGGAAAAATATAAATAGGCCAGGAAGACTAAAGGAAACAGGGAACCGAGGACAACCATGATATGAAATGCATTAAAGGACATGGCAACCGGTGGAACAGCGTCTTCTGGTTTTTCTAAAAATCCGTAACCAAGATAATCCTTATGGGCATTAAACAGGGTGAGAGCGGCGGTGGCTGCAACCTGATTATCTGCTTTTTTAGCCTTTTTATAGGCATCAAGCTGGGTAAGGGCAATTTTACCTTTTTCAATTTTTTGTTGTGCACCCATTATGCCTCGCTCAGCATTACCATACACAAGATCTTCTATGCCTGGCACAAAAGAACCTGGTGAGCGATTGGCAAGGATGGAAAGAATTCCTGGAACCTTAATGCTAAAAATAAAGGCATCCTTGTCGTCATCAACCTTCTTGGCGGGATTAATCATGCCAAAGGCAACTATTCCGGCATTGGTTTCCCCCTTGTACAGACCTTCAAACGCTGCCAGTTTCATTGGCTGATTCTGAGCATCTTCGTAGGCGGCTTCATCACCGGAAAAGGCGACAAAACCGGAAGCAAGCAGGCCAAACACTGCGGCGACAAGAATAGACTGCTTTGCCATTTTCACATGTCGTCCCTTGAGCAAATAAAAAGAAGAGATCGAAAGTATAAAGAGTGCGGCAAAGAGCATGGAGGCACTGGTCGTGTGGGTAAATTTTGAGACCGCAACCGGGTTGAACACGACTTCTGAAAAATTCTGCATTTCAAAGCGAGCAGTATTCGGGTTAAACGCTTGCCCCACAGGGTGCTGCATCCAGGCATTGGCGACGAGAATCCATACGCCTGACAGGTTGGAGCCGACCGCAACCATCCAGGTGGAGAAAAGGTGGAATTTTTTTGAAACCCGGTTCCAGCCAAAGAACATGACCGCAAAGAAAGTCGCCTCAAGGAAAAAGGCAAAAATACCTTCAATGGCCAGAGGTGCACCAAAAATATCCCCAACCATCCAGGAATAGTTGGACCAGTTGGTACCAAACTCAAATTCCAGGATAATACCGGTGGCAACACCTATGGCAAAGTTGATAGCAAAGAGTTTCATCCAGAATCGGGTGAGATTCTTCCACTCTTCACTGCCGGTCTTGACATAAATAGTGTGGTAAAAAGCAATGATCCAGGTAATCCCCAGGGTCAGTGGTACAAAAATCCAGTGATACAAGGCGGTCAGGGCAAACTGCGCTCTGGCCCAGTTCACCATGCTCAGGTCGATATTTTCAATCATTCTTGTTTTCCTCCTTTTGTAGAAATGTCCGCTTGTACAGATCGGGTTAATTCACTGAGCACATAGTTTGCGCGTTGTTCGTCAGTATGAAAACGTGTTCCAAGAAAATCCTGGAAAAAAAAGAGCTTGAGAACACCAAACATAATAAGCAGTTTAATACAAATAATTTTCCAGAGAGAGCGTCCCACGGTCATCCGCCGGAATCCGTCCATGTAGAATCGGTAAATCTTCTGGAAAGGGTTTGTTTGCTGCATTGTAGCCTCTAGCATACCAGGTTTTCCTATTGAATCTTATTCCCGGTAGAGTGAAATCCGGGTTCCATGGTAGAGTTCTGGATATCCTCCACCGGGCAAAGGGGCATACAACTCTGTTCTGTGATAAGCTGGTCAAACGTCACTTGTCTCAGGGTGTTACGTAACTGGTCACGGGCAGTACTCCAGACATCATGGACAGCGCACCGGGTAGTGATTTTACATGATGAAGGGCGGGCAACACAGTCATTGAGATAGATCTCACCGATCATTGTTTCCACAACTTCGAGCAGAGAAATCTGGTGGGGATCTTTGAGCAGAAGAAATCCTCCTCTGGCCCCCTGCTTGATCTCAATAAAGCCGGATTTGGCCAGATCCTGGGCAATTTTTGCAAGGAAGTGTTTGGGGATTTCAGCGTTGGTGGCAATTTCCTGCCTGCTGGTCAACACCCCGAGCCCTCTCTTTGCCAGGTATACCATGCAGCGTATAGCGTATTCGGCTGCCCTTGTTAATCGCATAAACGCAAAACGTATCAGATGATAATCCCCTGTCAGAAAAGAGCGTCTTTACTTATTCCTGACAGGGTATTGGTCGTGTCCTTAATATAACTCTTCAGCTTCTGGGCCGGTAACTTCGGCAACAGAGACTTTTTTCATATCCAGAGAACGCCAGACATACGCCACATAGAGCAATACAACCGGGATGGCCAGGGCGACCCAGGTCATCGTCTGCAAAGTGTAAAGACTTGATGAGGCATTATGAATGGTCAGGCTGGACTGAAGATCTACCTTTGAGGGGTAAAAGGCTGTGTTATTGAACCCGGCCATGCCGAAAATGGTCATTCCGACAAGCACTGTTCCCAGACCCGATGACCAGATGCCACATTTGGCTTTGGTTTTGGCCGTCAGCATAACGCCGGTAATAACAAGAGCCAGGCCTACCACCAGAGAGACAGCCAGCGCTGGTACTTGAACCAGATTGAGGAGGTACTTAAAGCTTTGACGAAATACCTCGCCGGTGGCACTTACAGCGTAACCGTCCATGGGAATAATTTGGAGCAGGAACCAGCCCAGGAAAGGAAGGCTGAGAGTAAAATTCTTAAATGTTGCCTCACGTAACCGTTCTTCAAGCTCTTCTGCACCGGTGAAGTCAATGTTGTTGAGCAAATACATCGCACCAAGGGCACGGGCGTTAAAGACCAGGAAAAGACCGACAGAGAGGTTGAACAGCGAAAAGGCTGCTTCAAGACCGCGTAGAGAACTTGTCCAGGTGACCAGATTGTAGCTGCTCAGGGTAAAGTTTGAGCCGGTGAAAAAGGTACCCACAGCAGCGCCAATGAGCAACACGCCAACTGAACCGTTAATGAGCAGGAAGGTCTCGTAGACCTTGGCGCCAAATATATTACGTGGTTTTGTGCGGTATTCGTAACTGACTGCCTGAATAATAAAGGTAAACAGTATCAACATCCATACCCAATAGGCCCCGCCAAAAGATGTGGCGTAAAATTTTGGAAATGCCGCAAACAATGCCCCGCCAAAGGTCACAAGGGTAGTGAATGTCAGCTCCCATTTTTTGCCAAGTGAGTTGATGACCAGAGATTTTTCCACATCTGTTTTGGCAACCTGCCAGAGCAACGTCTGACCTCCCTGCACAAAAAAGAGAAAGATCAGCAAAGAGCCGAGAACAGAGCAGAGAAACCACCAGAGTCCCTGCAGTTGAGCAAGTGTTGCTGTTTCAAGCCAGTAGGCAATCATTTGGAATGTCCTCAGAGTTAAAGTAATAAAAAAAGTAGGAATACCAAGTGGTACAATGCAGAATTGTACACAATATAAATATATAGGATAAATAATATCCTATATTAGGGAACGTGTATTTGTCAATAAAAAACAGGACGGATGGCCGAGGAAAAAAGTGTTTGTTCTGGGAGCGATTATGCTGGATACAGTTCGTTTTTGCGCTTGAAATCCCGGGTAAACCGACAGGCCATCATGGAGATGTCATGGTAAAAGGTAAACCAGCATCCCTCCCTGCTGTATTTGGGTAAAAGTTCCTGCTTGAGCCGGATAACATCGAGTGGAAAATTATCATAGGCCATAATCCAGAGCGGGTTGGCATGGGTGTGGGTGGGGAAGAGGTCACCCATATGCACGGCACAACCTTCTGATCCCCTGATCTCTACCAACTGAAAGCCCCGGGTGTGGCCGCCGCTGAGACGGACAGTGATACCGGGCGAGATTTCCTGATCACCATCAATGAGCTGGAGCAGTCCGCTGTCGGCAAGTCCACTGAAGTTCTCCGGCCAGTAGGTATGGCTTGCACGGATATCAGGCGAGAGTACATCCTCCCATTCACGCTGTTGGACAACATGTTTTGCTGATGGAAACGTAATCTCGCTATTGCCGTCTTCATCATGCATGACCACTCCGCCGGCGTGGTCAAAATCACAATGGGTGAGCAGGACAAGATCAATGTCGTGGCGATCAAGCCCCAGCTGGTTCAGGTCTTGGACCAGGCTCCAGTTGCGGCAGACGCGAAAAATCTGTTGCTGTTTTTCACTGAACTTGTTGCCAAGACCGGAGTCGATCAGGATGTTGGCCTTGGCGGTTTGCACCAGGAGCGGAGCATTGAGCAGCCGAATATAATTATCCTGGTCTGCTGGATATTTCTTCTGCCACAGAATTTTTGGAACCGCACCGAACATGGTACCGCCATCCAACTCAAATTCGCCGCCATTGAGCCAGGAAAGATGAATATCACCAAGTTGAAGAGAGGTCGTCATGGGTTCAGGCAAACTCCAGAATCACCTGGTCAACGGTCAGGCTGGCGCCCTGCTCCGCAACGATTTTGTCGACCACTCCGTCCATGGGAGCGCGTAACACGTTTTCCATTTTCATGGCTTCAATTATAGCGAGTTCATCACCGGCCTTGACCTCCTGCCCCTCGCGGGCAGAGAGCTTGACCAGTAACCCCGGCATGGGAGCCAGCAGATATTTCGAGAGATCTGCCCGCTTTTTGCGGGGCATGATCCGGTACAACTCGGCAGTTGACGGAGTGACGACCATTGCCTGGGTGCACAGCCCATGACGACACAGCTGATAACTGATGCCATCTCGCAGGATGGTAAAGCAGAAATTTCTGCCGTTGATGTTGCCCCGGAAAAGATGCTGGCAGAAATTCCAGTCAGTTTTTATTTGAAATTGTTGATTATTACATTCGACCAGATAGCTCCAGGCGCCCTGAAAAGGTTTAACCTGCAGGGGATAGTGGTTGTCATCAATGATGACAACCCAGGTATCCTGCACCCGTCGTTCGTGACCGGCAAGCTGGCCGCTGATATGAGCCGCTCGATCCATGAAGAGCCTGTGGACAATACCGGCAACAACAACTGGCAGCAGGGGGTCATCGACCTCAACCCGGGTATCGTCAAAGCCGTCGGGGAATTCCTCTTCAATAAAACCGGTGGAAATGTCGCCCGATGCAAAACCCGGATGGCCGGTCAGGGCGGCCAGAAAGTTGATGTTATGCTGTACGCCCCGGATAACATATTCGTCAAGGGCTTCCTGCATGGCAGCAATGGCGGTCTTCCGGTCTTTGCCCCAGGTGATGAGTTTGGCGATCATGGGGTCATAAAACATGGAAATCTCGCCACCTTCATAGACTCCGGTATCCACCCGAACCCGGCTGGACTCTTCCTGTGGTGGCTGATAACTGGTCAGTCTGCCGGTTGAGGGCAGGAAATCACGTACCGGGTCTTCAGCATACACCCGACATTCCACGGCCCAGCCATTGCGCTGGATATCCTGCTGGGTCAAGGGCAGCTTTTCACCGGCTGCAACCCGAATCATCAGTTCGACCAGATCAAGGCCTGTGACCATTTCAGTAACCGGATGCTCCACCTGGAGGCGGGTGTTCATTTCCAGAAAATAAAAATTGCGCTGCTGATCCACAATGCATTCCACCGTACCCGCTGAGCTGTAGTTGACTGCTTTTGCCAGCATAACAGCCTGTTCGCCCATGGATTTACGGGTGGGCTCATCAAGAAAAGGTGAAGGTGCTTCTTCGATAACTTTTTGGTGTCTGCGCTGAAGCGAACATTCCCGCTCGCCAAGATAAACGGTATTGCCGTGGGAGTCGGCAATGATCTGTATCTCAATATGGCGGGGTTTTTCAATGAATTTTTCAATGAGGATACGGTCATCGCCGAAACTGGATTTTGCCTCACCTGCGGCCCGCTCAAACCCCTGGCGGCATTCTTCTTCGTTGCGGGCAATCCGCATGCCCTTGCCGCCTCCTCCTGCCGTGGCCTTGAGCATGACGGGATAACCGATTTCGGCTGCTTTTTCGACCGCCTCATCAGCATCCTGTAAAATACCGTCAAAACCGGGGATGGTGCTGACCCCGGCCTTTGCCGCTATCTGTTTTGAGGTGATTTTGTCCCCCATGGCCTGTATGGCCCCGACAGGTGGGCCGATGAAGATTATGTTTTCTTGTTCCAGTCGTTGACAAAACTGGTCATTTTCCGAGAGAAAACCGTAGCCGGGATGAACCGCCTCGGCGCCGGTTTTTTTGCAGGCATCAATCAGGTTTTCTATGACCAGATAGCTTTGAGCCGCTGCCGATGAACCTATATGCACAGCTTCATCGGCCATCTGCACATGCAGAGCTGATTGATCGGCATCGGAGTAGACTGCAACGGTGTGAATGCCCATGAGCCGACAGGTTTTGATGATCCGGCAGGCAATTTCGCCACGGTTGGCAATGAGTATTTTTTTAAACATTTTTAAACATTAAACATAAATATTATAAAGGTATATTACCATGCTTGCGCCATGGGTTTTCAAGTTTTTTCTCTCGCAGCATGGCAAGAGATCGGCAGATGCGGGTTCGGGTGTTGTGCGGCATGATGACATCGTCAATAAAGCCGCGGCTGCCGGCAACAAACGGATTGGCAAACCGGGCGGAATACTCATCGGTGCGCTGCTTAACCATTTCCTCATCACTGCTGTCGGCCCGGAAAATGATTTCCACCGCTCCTTTAGGGCCCATGACCGCAATTTCTGCCGTGGGCCAGGCAAAGTTGACATCACCCCGCAGGTGTTTTGAGCTCATGACATCATAAGCGCCGCCATAGGCTTTACGGGTGATGACCGTCACTTTGGGTACAGTGGCCTCGGCATAGGCATAAAGCAGTTTGGCTCCATGCTTGATTATGCCAGCATACTCCTGGGAGGTGCCGGGTAGAAATCCCGGGACATCGACAAAGGTAATAATCGGGATGTTAAAGGCATCGCAGAAGCGGACAAAACGGGCCGCCTTGCGGGAAGAGGCAATATCCAGACAACCGGCCAGCACCATGGGCTGGTTGGCAACAATACCGATGGTTGATCCCTGCATCCGGCCAAAGCCGGTGATGATATTTGCGGCAAAATCAGGCTGGATTTCGAAAAAATCATGCTCATCCACGACTTTGAGAATCAGCTCCTTCATGTCGTAGGGTTTGTTGGGATCAGCAGGAATAAGGCTGTCCAACGATTTTTCCACCCGCTCAGCCGGATCGTTGCAGGGCCAGGTTGGTGGTTTTTCCCGGTTATTAGAGGGAAGAAAATTGAGAAAGCGGCGCAGCATGAGTAATGCTTCAACGCCGTTGTCAAAGGCCAGGTCAGCCACCCCGGAACGACTTGTGTGGGTGGTTGCCCCGCCAAGCTCTTCGGCGCTCACCTCTTCGTGGGTCACGGTTTTGACCACTTCCGGCCCGGTGACAAACATATAGGAGGTGTTTTTGACCATGAAAATAAAATCGGTCATGGCCGGAGAATACACCGCACCACCTGCACACGGCCCCATGATCATGGAAATCTGGGGGATAACACCCGAGGCCATGACATTGCGCTGAAATACATCGGCATACCCGGCAAGGGCGTCAACCCCTTCCTGGATGCGTGCTCCGCCAGAGTCGTTTAAGCCGACAACCGGCGCACCCACCTTAATGGCATGATCCATAATCTTGCAGATTTTACACACTGGAACCTAGTCATGGGGAAGGTGTCACCACGTGACCCGTCACTCCCCAC
>RKSL01000208.1 GCA_008633435.1 Candidatus Desulfobulbus rimicarensis
AAATTTCACAGGAGGCCAGATAGTATACTTTCTTTTATTGCTTCGTTAGTGTTCCTGACCACATTCTTTGAGTGTATCTTGGACTGCAGGATGAAAAAGAGGCGCGTGGTTGGAAGTAAACGTTGGTGGATCTCGTTGGATAATAGGCGCTATATACGGATGACGCTTAAACTCTTTGTCTAAAAACGTCCTGATACGCGGACGTGACCAGCCCATGGGATGTGTAAAATCTGTATATAAGGATAAATCACCGGTATAAAAATTGCTCAGATCGAGGGTAGATGCTTCGGCTCCGCCAAGGGGCAGATTAAACACAGCCAGATTAAGAAAACCAATTGCCTCCTGGTGGTTAACAGTGAACTCCAGGGTTTTCCTGGCATTTTCATAATCCTCACCAGGGGTGCCAAAAAGCAGATAAACATACGTCATTATCCCTGCTGCATGCAAGGCATGCAATACTGCTGACACGAGCGCAAGATCTATCCCCTTGTGCATGGTATCGAGCACTTGCTGATCTCCTGATTCAAGGCCGAGCTTTAACATAACACAGCCTGAAGCAGCAAGTTTTCTGCAAAAATCACCATCAGCCAGCAACGGATTTGCCCGGGCAAATCCGTACCAGGATACTCCTGGCGGGTTGGCAGCCAGTTCCTTCAATAAAAGAGGACTGATGGCATTATCCAAAAAATGAATCAGCAGGGGACTGTGGCGCCTGGACAACACCTGTAAATCCTTGATAACCTGACCAGGTGCAACCGCTATATATGGATTACTCTCGGCAGTTTCAGGACAGAAGAGACATTTATTCCAGTAACATCCAGTGGACGCGGCATAGGGAAGGATACCCCCTGGCGACAAATACTTGTGCCTGTCATAGTCTGGAGGATCATAACAAAGTTGCTGCTCCTTGCCGCCCAGATAGGCAAAGAGTGGTTTTTCACCAGGCCCGGCAAAGCATGTATCAACCAGCCCGGCAAAGGGATTATTCCATAATGGGCTACGCAGCCAGGACGTTACCAGACCACCACCAAGAACAATTCTGCACTCGGAATATCTTGCCCGCAAAAAACCGATCAGGGCAAAGGCCGCAACAGCTTGACTCAGATAATTTAACGAAATACCGACAACATCAATAGTGTCTTTTTCAATCAAGGCTCCAACATGCCTGGTAAAAAGGGGAAAAAACAGGTTCTCCTGAAAGGTTTCTGCGACTTGAAGCAGGGACTTGCTCTCGACAGGGGAGCTCCTGTCCTGATAATTTGCCAGGGTGATATCTGAGCCAAACACCTCCCCAACTCCGGCAAGATAACGGTTTATGTCTGCAACCGCCCTCTTGTAACGGGAAAAATTCAGGTAGCAATGTCCCTGTTGCAGCGCATGGATGTTCGCAACACGATTCTTTTTCGCCCGTTTGGACCAGGTATCTGTTTTAGGATTCTCAAGCGCAAGCAGATAATCAAGGCTCAACCTGTTAAGATCAAGCGTGCTGCAGCAAACATCATTTGCCCTCAGCACTCCGGCAAGACGGGCAATACCAGCAGGCGGTTCACAGTTTTTGGCAACTGGCGGATAAATCAGGAGCAGAGATTTCATCTATTTTCGCCCGTCACAACGGCCGCAAAAATGTTATGTTCAACTCCATATCTATAAGCGATCACAGGATTCCAGCTACGCTCTTACTACCATGCTCAGAGCATCTGCAGGGCAGGTATTCCGGCATAATCCGCAACCATAGCAGGCATGAGCATGGACATGGGCAGAAAAGTTACCAGCAACTTCTCTGCCATGAATGGCACCAAAATGGCAGACATCTTCGCAGGCACCGCAACCGGCGCAGGCCTGTTCATCCACCTGTGCTATCATCTCACCCCGAAACATGGTTTCAACATCAATGGATAATGTCCGCAGCCCCAGACATTCCCGGGGCTGACAGTTACAGATGGCTCCGATAAACGGAGTCATCATGGTCCAGATGGTATGCACAGCCCCCTGCTCTTCCAGAGCTTCCATCTGGTTAATGGCCTGTTCCGGTGTAAGCGATTCCAGCCCCTGATCCTGAGCCAGACCAAAATATCCCATATCAAGATTCTTGTACCAGGCATCAGCTGAATAGCTCACCGAATAGCAGCAACGGCTCTCTTTTTTTTGTGATGCCCATCTGCATGCACAGGGCAGTCGAACCACAGTAGCCGCCTTGCCCACCAACTCGCGAATGTCTTCAATGGTGACAACCTGACCGAAATGTTCGACTTTGGCCTTTTTCTCCATGGCCTTAACAAGCCGGGGCGGCAGTCTTTTCTTTTTGCCATACAGCGTTTCAAGTCTGCCAATGGTGGTCACGCCCTCATCAATTGTGGACGTGAAAAAATCGTTGATATAATTGCGTCTTTCCAGATCACTGACAAGATCCCTGCTGTAATTTTCAGCATTGGCAAACCAGACCTTGCCGTCACCGTGTTCGCTGCAGAATTCACACATAAAGCACCTGTTTTAAAAAAAAGATCTCAGTCCGGCTCATCGGTTAAGTCCCTTCTCAACCTGCCGGTAGACTAGCTCTGTCAGAGACTCATAGGAATGGTCTTGAGGGAAAATCGGCGGTTGAAAAGTCACCGATATGGGACACAGAGGCCGGGGAAAAAGAGTTCCTGTGGGCAAAGCCTGAAACGCACCATTGATAGTCACCGGCACCACCGGCACCTGAAGCTCTTTGCTGAGGATTGCAAAAAGCTTCTTAAAATCTCCCAACTTACCGTCTTTGCTGCGGGTTCCTTCTGGAAAAATAATAATATTCTTCCCCGACTTCAACACTTCAGCCAGTTTCTGGATAGACTCTTTCAACCCGGAATTGATATCCACAACAATAATATTGTTTCTATCAGCCAAAAAGCGAAGCAAGGTATTGCTCACATGCTTCTGTTTGGCATAAAAATACGTTTTGTTGAGAAAGCGATTTTTTAACCAGGAGGCCACAAACAAGGCATCATAAAAGCTCTGATGATTAGGCGCAATAATACAGGGGGTGTCGGGTATATTTTCTCTCCCCTTGCCCGTAAACCTGAAATAGAGGCTGAAAAAAACCTTGCTAATATTTTTAAAGACATTGGCCGTCACCCATGTTGCAGGCAGCGACAGTTCCACCTTTTCTTTGAGAATTTCCTGCCAGTTTATCAGCTCAACCTGTATTTTTTCTTTCTTTTCCTGCACAAACTCCGCCAGCAGACGAACAGTTTGATGGTTCATCAATTTTTCTTCACTCAGTTGAACCCCAAAGGTTGATTCCAAAAAGGCCAACAGGC
>RKSL01000209.1 GCA_008633435.1 Candidatus Desulfobulbus rimicarensis
TCATTTTCCTGTGACGCAGAGATCGGGCGAGATAAGCGAGGTTACGAGACTTCGAAAGGCAATTTTTCAAGGTGGCCTTAAACGGGTTACAACGTACCCCTGAAAAATTGGCTTATTTCAATGAAAGAAGGTGGTGGAGAATGAACTTCTCATTCCAGATGGATCTGCAATACAAAGTCAAGAAGTTGATCAAAAGGAGAGAATGCAAAACCAGGAAAAACTTTGCCAAGACTGTTTAGAACAGCTAAAAGACAAGCTGGCCAGAGCTGTCTTCGGCAAGGCCTACCACGACAATGCCAGCTTTATCTGCATTTTCAATCATGGTATCACGGTCAAAGATCAGAGACTGGCCAGCTTCTACAGCGAGTACTGCACCGTTAACAGAAGCAAGGGTCTGAACAGTTGTTGTTCCGGTGGCTGGAAGGTCAAATCGGAAATCCTGCCCCGGTTTTTTCAGTTTAACCACAACAGCGCCACTACGGGCAAGGGTACCGCCTCGGTGGATGGCTGCATCCGTGCCTTCAATAGCTTCCACCGCAAGCACGCTGCGTTCACGAACCACTACACACTGGCCTATATCCAGACGACCGATTTCCCGGGCAATGTTCCAGCCAAAGCGAATATCTTTGAGTTGATCTTTATTGGGTTTTTTCCTGGTTAACACACCCTGGGGAAAAAGCAGGTGGTTGAGGTAGCAGGTAGAGGCAAGCACTGCAATGCCTTCATCTTCAAGAGCACCAGCCACTGCTCGCAAGATAGCGTCGTCAAGGCGAGTGTCGATTTTATTCCACAGGGTCAACCCTTTGAAATCCGGGAGAATATCTTTAAAAATGCGGGTTTTTGTGATTGTACCGCAAAAAACAGTTTCCTTAACGCCCTGGGTTTTAAAAAACTGGATGATTTTTCCCAGCTGCCCCAGTTTTACCCAGCAGGAGGCATCAACGTGGTTGGGAAGTTCGTTACAGGTTTCATTCTGGTGGCAGACAGCGACAACCTGTCTCTGCTGTTGCTTTGCAGCTTCTGCAAATAACAGGGGAAACTGGCCACCACCGGCAATAAGCCCTATTGGATTATCCATGGCAGAGTGCAGGAAAAAAAAGCAGCATTACGCTCCTAAGTATTTTTAACAACACCACGGGTGCTGGTCTGGAAAAACTTGACTATTGCCTGCACTTGTTCACTTTGCTGAAATTCCTGTTCAATTTCCGTTAACGAATCTTTGAGCAAAGTTTCAGCTGATGAACGAAAAATCTTTTTAAATGCTTTTTCAAGTTCACTTATTACCTGTTTACTAAATCCGTTGCGACGAAGACCAATTTTGTTAACACCTGAAATACGCATACGTTTCCTAGTGCCTGTGACAATCACATACGGTGGTACATCTTTGCTGATTCCTGACATTCCACCAATATAGGAATATGCGCCTATACGACAGAACTGATGCACTGCAGTGAGTCCGCCCAGGTTGACAAAATCCCCCAGTTCAACATGGCCTGCCAGGGTTGCCACATTTGCCATAATAACATGATTATGAATAATACAATCATGCGCAATATGCGTATACGCCATTAACAGATTATTATTACCTATAATGGTTTTGCCATTGCCGTTAACAGTTCCTCGGTGGATTGATACATATTCTCTAATCTGGTTATTGTCGCCAATAATCAATTCTGTTGGCTCCTGATTATAATGCATGTCCTGGGGAGGAGCACCTATGGAAGAAAATGAACCAATATGGGTGTTTTCTCCGATGGTGGTATGGCCGGAAATAACAGCATGGGCATCAACAGTGGTATTGGCACCGATAACCACATTGTTACCAACAACAGCATAAGGGCCGATTGTTGCTGTTTCATGGATTTCTGCATGCGGTTCAACCACAGCAGTATGATGTATATTCATTTTTGTATCCTTTGCAGGCAATCTTCCCACATGAAAAAATAAACAGTTATTCCCCAGCTCAACTGTTCTTAAACTTTAAAAAAATTGTAACTGTTCAGCTGCACCCAATCTTCAGACGATCAGGCCGCCTCGCATAGACGGGGTATAGCTCGTTGGACTGCTCGGAGTCTAACAGGTTCGCTTACCTACCTGAATCTCGGCCACATCTGATCAGTTACACTCAGTGGTTTTGCAAGTTTTTTGCACCCACCTGAAGAGTTACAAATAAATTTCCTTAAAAAATCTCAACCCCGGGAATGGCAGTCAAAAGGAACCAGAAAAACACATTAGGACAAAATGATCAGGAAAAAGCTGCCAGCAGCTGTGCTTCAGTGACAAGTTTATTGTCAACATAGGCTTTGCCGTCCATCTTGATGATATTTCTCTTCTGTTTAATAAGCTCCAGCTTAAAGATAAGCTGATCCCCAGGGTAGACAACTTGACGAAAACGGACATTATCCAGCCCGGCAAAATAGACCAGTTTTCCTTTGACCGCATCAATGGTGAGATAGGCCAGCACCGAGGCCACCTGAGCCATCCCCTCCAGGATAAGCACCCCGGGCATGACCGGCTCGCCCGGAAAATGTCCCTGGAAAAACGGCTCACCCATGCTGACATTTTTCATCCCGGTAATTGTCTGTCCTGCTTCATAGTCGATAATCCTGTCGACCATTATAAAGGGATAGCGATGGGGTAGAAGATCAAGTATTGCCTTGATATCCATGGGCAATATTTTTGGCTGTTCCTCACTCATCATCATTCTCCGTTTCGTGTGGTTGCATCAAGCAACGCTGTTAATTCATCGACCTGTTTGCGCAGTTTTCTCAATTGCCGTACCATGTCAGGAAGTCGCGTATAGGCAGCTGATGCTCTGCTCCATTTTTTAATATCAAAGGCTGGAATCCCGCCGATTACCGCGCCTTTTTTCTGATTATTATGCACCCCGGCCATGCCTGCCACCATGACGCCGTCATCAAGATGAATATGGCCTGCCAGACCGGCCCGTGCCCCCAGCACGACATTTCTCCCCAGCGTAGTACTGCCGGCAACACCAACCTGCCCGACAAGAATGGAGTTTTCACCAAGCACACAGTTATGTCCAACCATGACCAGGTTATCAATGCGTACACCTTTTTTTACATGGGTTGTGCCAAATGCAGCCCTGTCTATACAGCTGTTCGCACCGACCTGTACATCATCATCGAGTTGAACATTGCCCACCTGAGGTTTGCTGACATGTTCACCGGTTGCGGGGTCAGAGGCAAAACCAAACCCATCACTGCCAATTATGGCACCATGATGCAGGACGACATTTTTCCCCAGCACACAGCCATAGGCAACTACAGCATTGGCATGTAGCTCGCAATCATCACCAATCTCTACGTCATCACCGATCATCACGCCAGAATGCAGGGTAACCCTTTCACCAATGCGCACGTTATCGCCAATATGCACCAGCGGATCAATGGTAATCTGTTTGCCCAACTGAGCATCCTTGCCTATGACAGCACTGGGATGAATTCCCCTGGCAGAAAACTTATGGTCAAGCAGGTAATTATGAATCTTGGCTGCGGCAAGATCTGGATTTTCTACCTGGATAACAGGGATGCTAACATCTTCAACCCCATCTGGTACAATACAGGCCACGGCTTTTGTCTGGGAAAGCTGGTCTGTCATGGTGGCAGATATTATAAAACTCAACTCACCTGACTGGGCAAGTTCAAGGCTGTTAAAGCCGCTGATAACCAGCCCACCATCCCCTGTAACCGTGCCATTGACAAGTCCAGCAAGCTCCTGAAGTGTTGCTGTTTTCATGGATTATTCAATTTCTCCTGCAGGTAACGTCTTTAAAGATGGACGAACATAGTCTATTTTTGGTTAGCGGTAAAGAAAAACAGCAGAACGCAATCCTTCAAATGCAGCCAGTTCATCCTGCCAGGATCGTTCCAGGGCAAGCAAATCCTCTCCCTGCTCAAGAGCCATCCGCAAATGCTGGTCGCCAAGAATCATATCCATGGGCAACTGTATATATTCATACTCATAGGGAGGTTGCTTATAGGCAAACTGTTCTGGATAAAGCCTGATAATGGCTTGGAGCAGGGCAAGGCTTGTCCGGTAGGATAAAAACTGCAACGGGGCAGTCACATGAAGATGAACGCCAAAGCATCTTTGCCCAGACCATTTCCCAGAGGTTGGCTCAAAACAGATCGGCCGCAGCACACACCCGGGCAGGGGGATGTCTTTTATTTGTTTCAAAAGGTGATGAATATCAATAAATGGGGCACCAATGAGTTCAAACGGCAGGGTTGTACCACGCCCCTCTGAAATATTGGTTCCCTCCCAGATAACCTGACCAGGATAGACAAGCGCCGTAAGCGGGGTGGGCATATTGGGTGAAGGAAAAACCCAGGGGAATCCGGTATCTGCAAAAAACATGCTGCGCTGCCAGCCAGCCATTTTCACGACCTGTAGCTGGGCATTAATTCCCATCTCCAGATTGCAGAGCATGGCCAGTTCGCCCATGGTTAAGCCGTGACGCATGGGGATTGCGTATAGGCCCACAAAGGAACGAAACTCGTTATGCAACAAATTTCCTTCAACAATTGCACCACCCACCGGATTTGGGCGGTCAAGAATAACCACGGTTTTTCCGGTTTCTGCAGCCACCTGCAGACAGTGAACAACAGTCCAGATAAAGGTATACACCCTGGTACCCACATCCTGAAGATCAATGAGGAGCATGTCAAGACTTTCAAACATTTCAGGCAGGGGTTTACGGGTATCACCATAAAGAGAAAAAACCGGCAGACCGGTCACATGATCTGTGGTATGGGCAGACTCGATCATGTTATCCTGCTTTTCACTGAAAAAACCATGCTGGGGAGAAAACAGACAGGTAAGCTGGCCGGGAAAGGCCTGCATAATCAGATCCCTGCTATGGGTGAAATAACGATCTGTTGATGCCTGATTACAGAGCAGACCAAGTCGCTGGCCTGTAATCCAGGCTGGTGATTCTGCAATAAGTTGTTCAATACCAATGGATATCATGGTGCACTAAGAGGCCTGCCCCCCCCTGAAAAGGAAGAGGCAGAAGGACTAAAACGGAGGCTACTCTACAGTAACGCTCTTGGCCAGGTTCCGGGGTTGATCCACATCGCAACCACGTCGATTGGCAATTTCATACGAGAGCAATTGTGCCGGGATAGTGTAGAGCAGTGGATTCAACTCTTCATGTATTGCTGGCAAATAAAGGACATCATTGGTCAACGTGGCCAGGTGCGAATCACCTTCTGTACCAATAAGCAATAACCTGCCCTGGCGTGCTTTGATCTCTTCAACATTTGATACTGTTTTCTGGTACACACTGTCTTGTGGCACAAGAGCCATGACCGGCATGTCTTTGTCAATAAGCGCGATAGGCCCATGTTTAAGCTCTCCAGCGGCATACCCTTCTGCGTGAATATAGGAAATTTCCTTAAGTTTCAATGCGCCTTCCAGGGCAATGGGAAAATTCAATCCACGACCGACAAAGAGAAAATCACGGGAATCGTAATAACGTTCAATCAACTCCTGAATATCCTTTTGCATAGTGGGCAGCACCTGTTCTATGATGCCGGCAACATCAATCAGTGCGGTTCCAAGCTCTTGTAAAGTATCCCTATCAATTGTCTGACGCACCTGACCCAAATAGAGCGTAAGCATAAACAATGCCGACAACTGACTGGTAAAGGCCTTTGTTGAAGCCACCCCAATCTCAGGCCCGGCATGGGTATAAATAACACCGTCTGCCTCTCGTGTCATTGTTGAGCCTACGACATTACAGATTGTCACAATTTTTGAGCCAAGTGAGGAGGCCAATCTCATACCTGCCAACGTATCTGCAGTTTCACCTGACTGTGAAATTGACAAGGTTAACACCCGCTCATTCATCAGCAGTTTACGGTAGCGAAACTCGGAAGCAATATCCACATCAACAGGAATACCTACCCATTTTTCAATCCAGTATTTTGCCACAAGTGCAGCATGCCACGAGGTACCGCAGGCAACCAGGGCAATACGCTCAATTTGCCGTATTTCGTCATCATCAAGACCGATTTCTGGCAGTTCGATTTTCCCGCTGTCAGGAATAATTCGCCCGCTTACCGTGTTCAGTATTGCCTGGGGCTGCTCGAAGATCTCTTTGAGCATGAAATGTTTAAATCCCGCCTTTTCTGCCATGGCCGCATTCCAGTCAATGGTGCGAATTTCCTTGGTGATCTCTTCACCGGTATCGACTGCCATAATAGTGAAGTTGCCTTTTTCCAGCACAACCAGCTCATTATCATCAAGAAAAATGACTTTACGGGTATACGGCAGCAATGCCGGAACATCTGAGGCAACATAGCTAGCCTCATCATCTACCCCCATAACCAGCGGACTTTGATTACGTGCCGCAACAATTTTATCCGGGTCTTTTGCCCACATCACGCCCAGAGCATACGAACCTTCAACCCTGGCAAGAGCCTCCTGCACAGCGGCAACAAGATCGTCTTTAAGATATTTTTCAATGAGATGTGCCAGCACCTCAGTGTCGGTCTCTGAAGTAAACACATGGCCCTGGTCAACAAGCTCTTCTTTAAGACTGCCGTAATTTTCAATAATGCCATTATGTATGACAACAAGATCCCCGGTGCAGTCGGAATGGGGATGAGCATTATCTCGGGTCGGCGCACCATGGGTGGCCCACCGTGTATGACCAAGCCCGGTGTGGCTGGCCACGCCTATGGCCTCATCAACAGCTTCTTCCAAGTGGATCAGTTTCCCGGCAGCACGATACTTGACCAACTTGCCTTCATGTTGACAAACAATGCCGGCAGAATCATAACCCCGGTACTCCAATCGGCGTAACCCTTCAAGGATAATCGGGACAACTCTTCTGTTACCGGTATAGCCGACAATTCCACACATGATTCCTCTCCACTGTATTTTTGCCTGCACAGCAATGATTCTCTCCTTCCCGACACATCGAGCCAACACCTGTAGATCAGGAAAGAAATCGTTTATCACGAACAAACTCAATAAATACTATCACATGGCTGCCACAAAGAACACTTAAAAAAGATAAGATCGCTGTAACAACAATAATTCTCTTTACACATTGTTCAAATAACATATAATTATAGATA
>RKSL01000210.1 GCA_008633435.1 Candidatus Desulfobulbus rimicarensis
ACAAAGCCAAGGATAGATGCGGAACGGACATCTGATTCAAATCGGTACAGGGTCATGGAAATAAAATGGGGCATGGTCTGCGGCACCACAGCAAAACTGATGATTTTGAGGAAGCCGGCGCCGGTGGCACTCAATGCCTCTACCGGCCCGGGGTCAATGGCCTCATTACCCTCGGCCAGCAGCTTGCAGAGAACGCCTGATGTGTGTACGGCAAGCGCGAGAATGCCGGCCATCGGCCCCAGGCCGACAGCAGAAACAAAGAGCAAGGCCCAGACAATCTCGTTGATTGACCGAAAGACATTGGCAAACAACACTGTTCCGTAATACATCCCGCCCCGGATTATTTTGACCGTCATGCTGGTGCCGGGAAAAAGAATCAGCATGATATTACGGGAGGCGCAGAGCGACATGGGTACGGCCAGCAGCACGGAGAGTACCAGGGCGCAGAATGCCATTTCGATGGTTTCGATCATGGCCAGACCGTATACTTTTATATCGTGGGGGTTGAAGGTCGGCTTGAAAAAACTGGAACCGGCTATGTCCGGGTTACCGGCCAGGTAATCGTGCATGGAACTTATCCCGGACAAGAGAGATGAAAAACTCATCTCCGTATTGTGCCAGCTGGTGATGAAAAGGACGGCAAAAAGGATCGCCAGGAAGATTATTTTAGGCCGAAAGGGAGAGGTTGTTTTTTGCAGGTACCTGATTGTATCAGGCTTGACGGCTTGCTTAGCCAATATTGCAGACATGTTCGGGTGCGCTCCAGTGGAAGTGTGTCCCCGGCCATGAAGAGGTCGGGAACACGCCACGAAAATTGGTTGGTTACTTATCTTTATTTTTCAACTGTTCCTTTAAAAGGATCAGCTTGCGCACCCCGTCATACATGGCGTCATTGCCGGGGATGTAACCGGAAATTTTCAGCTTTTCCAGACCATCTTTGTCCTTGAAGGAGACAAAGGCATCTTTGATCGCGGTTTTAAGTGATACGGGCAGATCCTTGCGAACAGCAATGGGAGAGGCTGGAATCAACTTGGATTTCCAGATGATATTGAAATCATCTTTTTGCCACTGTCTGCCGAGGCCTCGTTCAAAATCAAGATTATTCGTTGAAGCGCCGTCCACCTTGCCCGATTTCACCGCCAGGATGGAAGCCTCGTGACTGCCGGAGTAGATAACCCTGGAAAAGTATTTCTGTGGATCAATTCCCTGTTCGCTGAAATAGACGGTGGGAACCAGGGTGCCGGAGGTGGAGTTGGGATCGGTAAAAGCCCAGGTCTTGCCCTTAAGCGAGGCCAGAGCTTTTAAGCCGCTGCCCTTTTTGGTTATGATATAACCGTAATAGCCGGCAGTGCCGTCCTGGCTGACCTCAATGGCCACGGCCTCGGCTCCGGAGCGTTTGGCCGCCTCACAATAGGATTTTGGGCCAAAGTAGGCGACATCCACATGCTTGTGCTGCATGGCAATTATGACCCCGGCGTAATCACCGGCAACCTGAAATTTAACCTTGATTCCCAGTTGTTTATGTAAATGATTGACCAGGGCACCGAACGAATCACTCATATTCCGTGAAGATGCCACCGGAATAACACCAAAGGTTATTTCTTCCGGCCAGCCTTGATCCGTACCGAAAGCCGGTGACAGAGACAATGCCAGCATTGCGCCGACAACCATCAGCAAAACAAACAGATTCTTCATGGGATTCCTCCTGTATTTTTCTGTTAACCATCACCCCTTTGCCGGAATGACACCGGCAGGAGCTGGCTTATTACTGTTGTTTCCGGCTGTATGCCGCCGAGTGGAAAGGAAACGGGGCAGAGTCGGGTTGAACACTGTTACAGGATGGTTGCCTGTAAATTTGATCCAGTTCCAGTTGACCCAGTACATCGGGGGAACCGTCAAAAACAATGGTTCCAGCCGCAATACCGAGAATCCTTCCACAATATTGTTTTGCAAAATCAAGATGATGGAGATTAGCAATAATGGTCACTCCATACAGCCGGTTAATGTCTCGAAGGATATCCATGACCTGAGCGGCACTCCTGGGATCAAGTGCAGCCACCGGCTCATCGGCAAGAAGAATATCTGGCTGTTGAGCCAGGGCACGGGCAATGGCAACACGCTGTCGCTGACCACCGGACAGGGCATCGCAACGTTGCAGGGAAAAACCGTCAAGACCAACGATCTGCATATATTCATAGGCACGAGCCAGCTCACCGGAGCTATACCACTTGAGCAACGCACGAATAAGCGACATCCTGCCCAGCATACCACTCATAACGTTATGAAAGACATTCAAGCGGTTGACCAGATTATATCCCTGAAAGATGAAGCCGATCCGGGAACGCAACACCCGCAAATCTTTCTTGGCGATACCGGAAAGGTCATACTCCATGACTCGGTAGTCGCCGGTAAGAATATTGATGCTGCCGATCAGGGACATGAGCAATGTGGATTTTCCGGCACCGGAAAGGCCGATAATACCGACAAACTCCCCTTTACCGATGGAAAGATCCAGCGCAGACAATACCGGTGTTGTCGTATAGCCCAGGGAAACACCCGACAAAGCAATCATCATATTGTATGTAATTCCTGTGAAGAAAAGAGCCGAATCCACTATGGATCCGGCTCGGAGAGAAAGAGAAATGGGACTCTTGGGGAAGAGTTCATCTCTGCTACAGTTGAAAGGATACCCGGGGAATATTAGCGCGGAGTTACATATCTATTAGAATTGTGTCATTGGAGAATAAACAGGGACATCTCTCTTAGCACTTGCGACATCTCTACGATAACAGAAAGGCGTTCGCATTTTCCTTGAAATGCACAAGTTCAAAGAAAATGCGTAATGACAATTTTTCCATACAGTGTAATATAAGAGTATCATTGAACAAACGGGCCACATTGTAGCATATTTTATTCTAAACAATGTCTACGCTCCCAGATAATACATACGATGAAACGGTAAACGTTCACCAGCACCCCATCTTCGTCCGATCAGGCCTCCTCGCATAGCGGGCTATAGACTCGTCGGCCTGCTTGAACGAATATGGGGCACTGGGGAACATTTACAATTTGGAGGTAATGCCAGTTCATAGCGCCCCGGTGAACGGTTACATGAAACGTAACTGTTCAGCTGTACCCAATCATCAGGCGATCAGGCCGCCTCGCATAGACGAGTTATAGCTCGTTGGCCTGCTCGGAGTCTCGCGGGCTCGCCTACCTACCTGAATCTCGGGTACATCTGATCAGTTACACTCAGTGGTTTTGCAAGTTTTTTATACCCACCTGAATAGTTACGATGAAACTTAGAAATCTGTTAATTCTCATTTTTTTCCTGGTTGTGCTGGTACCATCCCTGCTGTTTTGGGCATGGCCATATTCAAAAGCACTTGATTCAGAGATCTTTGAGGTAAAAGAACGCCATCTTGTCATTGCAAAAAATCTGGCGATGGCCCTTGAAAGATATTATCAGGACGTAACCAATGCTTTTACGATTCTCAGCTATCACCTGGGAAAAGAAAAAGACAGAGACGAAGTAGATAGCCTTTTAGACGTGTACGATTTTCACTCAGTGATGCTTGTTGCCAAAGAAAATGGCCGTATTATTAATTGTATCAAACATGATAATGAACAATGTAAGACAAAAATCGAAGACGATATTCTTCTCTTTGCAAAACAATTCTTAGTTAAAGATACAACAATAATTTCTCCTGTTATTGAAAACAACGCCTTTGAGAATAATTCCATGCTACTGGTGACCAGACCTCTTGGTGACAATTTTGCCCTCGGCTACTTATCTACCAGATACATCGTTGATCTTGGCAAACGGGTTGCATTTGGCAAAAAAGGCCATGCAGCAATAGTTGATCAGACCGGCAATGTCATGGCTCATCCTCTTGCAGAGTGGATTAAAACTCAAAAAAGCATGAAAACCACGAGTGTTGTCCAAAAAATGATGGCAGGTGAAACCGGCGTAGATACATTCATCTCGCCAGCATTTTTCAATGAAATGATTGCAGGATATGCAGCTGTTCCCAATGCAGGATGGGGGGTAATGGTTCCTCAACCCCTTGCCGAGTTACACAAAAAAGCTGAGTCCATTGACCGGGCAGCCCTGCTCATAATGCTTTTAGGTCTGGGAATAGCTTTATTAATAGCCATCCCAGTCTCATTTATGATAACCAAACCCCTGGAAAAGCTCTCAAAAATAACCAGAATTATTGGACGTAAAGAAGATTATGTGATTGATTTGAATATTTCTCAATCTAAGCTTTTACCTTTAGAAGTACGCAAACTCAATGAACATTTCATGAAAATGATGGACCAACTCAAACAGAGTAGAAAATCGATATCCAAACTGGCGTATATGGATATCAACACCAGCCTGCCAAATAGAAATTATTTTCAGAAACTCGCCAAACAGGCTCTTGAAGAAATGTCTGAAAGCGACACAAAAGGCGCTCTACTTTTTATAGATTTCGATGGGTTTAAACAAATCAACGACACCTATGGACATAGAACTGGTGATGACCTCCTCTCAATGTTTGCCAAGCGACTTATGATCCATTTTTCATTATGGAATGCAGAGACAAGCAATGACGGGTGGCTGACCCGGGAAACATCCGCAGAGGTCATACCGGCACGACTTGGTGGCGATGAATTCGTCATCCTTTTTACACAAATTCAAGACGTTGCCGATATCAAAGAAAAAGCTAAAGCCCTCTTACAAGACGTTTTCGGAGAGTACAACTTATACGGTAATACCCAACTAACACTGAGTGGCAGTGTTGGCATCGCCATGTTCCCGGAACACGGCTCTACCTATGAAGAAATCATAAAAGCTGCTGATATGGCGATGTATGCTGCAAAAGCACACGGCAAAAACACCATGTCCTTTTTTACACCATAACGAGTCAAGGGTGCCCTAAACTCTTATCCGAAAGCCGCAGTAGCTGGAAGACTACATCCGAAAGACGAATATCGAAATTCGAAACTCTTTTAAATGACAAAATAATCCAAACGGATAATTCTCAAGTTGCCACGCCGCAGTGACCGACTTTCACAGATCGAATTCTTCGCTATCTATTGTGGCTGGCTTTCATGGTTCAACTATGCTGGTGT
>RKSL01000038.1 GCA_008633435.1 Candidatus Desulfobulbus rimicarensis
TTATAATGGAGGAAAACTGTATGGGCTATGGCATAAAATTACGGATATGGGGCGATTATGCCCTGTTTACCCGTCCTGAAATGAAGGTGGAGCGGGTGAGCTACGATGTGATCACTCCATCAGCGGCTCGGGGCATTCTGGAAGCTATTTACTGGAAGCCCGCTATTCGCTGGGTGGTTGATTGTATCCATGTTTTGAAGCCGGTGCGTTTTGAGAATATCAGGCGTAATGAACTGGCAAGCCGGGTGACGGTCAATAATCGAGACATGACGGAAGGGCGCCAAATCTGCCGGTATATAGAAAATGACCGACAACAGCGGGCCTCCATGATTTCGCGGAATGTGGAATATATCATTGAGGCTCATTTTGAACTGACCGGCAACGAAGATGCCGACCCAGGGAAACATCTGGCAATTTTTGAACGGCGGGTAAAAAAAGGCCAGTGCTTTCAAAGACCCTATTTTGGATGCCGTGAATTCCCAGTGGAATTTACGTGGTGTGATACAATACCGGAGCCGGTATTCAAAGGCCGGCAGGATTTGGGCTATATGCTCCATGATCTTGATTTTACCGATAACATGAGTCCGAAATTTTTCCGGGCAATTATGGAAGACGGGATTATCAACTGTCGCCGGGAGGTGGTTTCATGATCTTTCAATCCTTGATTTCGCTCTATGACCGGCTTGAAAGACAGCATGGTTTTTTTGACCATAAGGTGCCTGTCCCACCTTATGGTTTCAGCGTTGAGGATGTTGGTTTTGTTCTCACCATTGATAAGGAGGGCAATATCGCGGGTGAGCCGGAGGATCTGCGAATAAAGGTCAAAGCGAACGCCTATAATTTTCGGCAGTCAGTGGTGCCGTATAGTAACAAGGTCAATGTACGAGCCAATGCAGCAGCAAAAACGCCAAACTTCATGGTGGACAAAGCTGACTATATTTTTGGGATGTCAGGTAAAAGCAAAAAAAAGGTACATCATAATTCATTCAAGAAATTGATCGATGACGTGTGCGGTGCATCACAGGATGAAGGTGTTCTTGCCGTACAATCCTTTTTGGAAAAATGGAAGCCACAGGATTCTCTTGAATTGCCGCTCTGGAAAGAAATGTGTGGTATCCATGGAAAATGGGTGGCATTTCGTCTTCAGGGTGACAAGGAATTTGTCCATGAACGATCTGAGATAAAAAGATTATGGTCTGCCTTTCTCACCAAGGATAAATTCCCTCGTGGCACCAGCTTTATTGACGGGGAAACCCATGATCTGCAACTGCAATACGCCCAGTTCAAGTTTGGTTCCGGAGCCTCACTGGTTTCCTTCAATGAGAAAGCCTATGAATCTTATGGGAAAAAGAAAGGTCAAAACGCTCCAATTTCAGTGGAAGCCGAATTTAAGAGTTCAACAGCCTTAAAACATCTTTTGCGCAGCCATACTCAACGGATACGGATAGGTGATGCCACCACGGTTTTCTGGGCGGAAAGGGCATCGCCTGTCGAAATATTTATGGGGCAGGTGTTAAACCCTGCTGTTCAAGACCAGGAAGCAATGGTTCCGGTAAGAGAATTTTTGAAGGCGGTTTGTCAGGGCAATCTACCCACTGATATTGAAAAAGACAGGGATGTCCGGTTTTACATCCTGGGGCTTTCTCTAAACAAGGCACGTCTGGCTCTGCGCTTCTGGCATGTCTGCTCTGTTGGAGAATTGATGAACCGGTTCAGGGATCATTTCAGCAACCTGGATATGGAGCGGAGTGACAGGGATATGCCCTTTCCAGGTGTCTGGCATCTACTCAAGGAAACAGCCCGGGAAACCAAGGATGTTTCTCCTGTACTGGCTGGAGCGCTGACCCGTGCCATTCTGACCGGCGGCCGATATCCTCAGACTTTGTACCAGGGGGTGATCGGTCGTATTCGGGCAGATCATCGAATCAATTACCTGCGGGCCGCAATTTTAAAAGCGGTACTGCAGCGAAATCATAAGAAGGAGGTTCCAATGTCACTGGATAAAGAGAGGAAAGAAATATCATATCTGCTTGGGAGGCTGTTTGCTGTGCTCGAAAAGGCTCAGCTCGACGCCCTGGGCAAGGTGAACACAACGATTAAGGACAGGTTTTTCAGCGCGGCATCCGCTACTCCGGCCAGCGTATTTCCCCGCCTGCTGCGGCTGTCCCAGCACCATATCGAAAAAGCAGAGTACGGTTACGTATCTGACCGGCGTATTGCCGGGATCATGGAGCATGTGGACTCATTCCCGGCTCACATGAACCTTCAGGATCAGGGGGTGTTTGCCATTGGTTATTATCATCAGAAAAATGATCTGTATCGTAAAAAAGATAACGGGAATAAAGGAGAAAAAAAATGAGTGAAGCAATTACCAATCGTTATGAATTTGTCTTGTTGTTCGACGTAAAAAACGGCAACCCCAACGGCGACCCGGATGGCGGCAACCTGCCCCGTATTGACCCTGAGACCGGGCATGGCATTACTACAGATGTCTGCCTGAAGCGAAAGGTCAGGAACTATGTTGATCTGGTGAAAAACGGAGACGCATTGTATGATATTTATGTAAAGGAAAAAGCAGTGTTAACCGAACAACGAAAACCAGCTTATGAATTTGTAGCTGATGAAAAAGACAAAGCCGTTAAAATAAGCAAAGCACGAATCTGGATGTGCAAAAACTTTTTTGATGTCCGTACATTTGGTGCTGTGATGTCAACAAAAGAAAATAATTGCGGGCAGGTACGAGGGCCGGTTCAACTTGCCTTTGCTCAAAGCATTGACCCTGTTGTTCCGTTAGAGGCAAGTATTACAAGAATGGCTGTGGAAACCAGAAAGGAAGCTGACGCGCAGAGTGGAGATAACCGGACAATGGGAAGGAAAACCTATATTCCCTACGGACTTTACCGTGTTCACGGTTTTATCTCAGCTCCCCTTGCCCAACAGACAGGATTTAGCGAAGATGATCTCGCTCTGCTCTGGGATGCCTTGATTAATATGTTTGACCATGACCACTCTGCTGCCCGGGGTGAGATGGCATCACAGAAACTTTTTGTTTTCAAACATGACAACAAACTCGGCAATGCTCCGGCCCATAAACTTTTTGATCTCATACAGGTAAAGCGAAAAGAAGATTCCGAAGGACCTGCCCGATCCTTTGCAGATTATGAGGTCACTGTCGGAGATACGCCGGAAGGGGTTGAGTTACTTGAAAAGCTGTAAGAGGATGGAGAAAAAGCAATGACCTCTAATCAAGGCGAACTCATCGTCTACCAGGCCGAGGACGGTTCGGCAATGGTTGATGTGCGTTTGCAGGATGAAACGGTATGGCTGTCCCGGAAAGAAATGGCGGTCTTGTTCGGCCGTGACTATAAGACGGTTTCCAAGCATATAAATAATGTGTTTAAGGAAGGAGAGTTGCGTAAAAATTCAGTTGTCGCAAAATTTGCGACAACTGGAGATGATGGAAAAACGTATCAGGTTGAATATTATAACCTCGACGTCATCATCTCGGTCGGCTACCGGGTCAAATCCAAGCAGGGCACCCGGTTCCGTATCTGGGCGACCTCGGTTTTAAAAGATCACCTGGTAAAAGGTTATACCTTCAATCAGAAACGACTGGCGGAAAAAGGACTTGGCGAAGTTCGGCAGGTGCTTGACCTGTTGTCGAGCACCCTGCAGAGCCATGGGCTGGTTTATGATGAAGGAAGTGCCATTCTTGATATTGTCAATGGGTATTCCCGAACCTGGCAGCTCCTGTGGCAGTATGATGAGGATTCACTGGCAGGAGTGAAAAAAGCTGAGAAAAGGGAGCAGACAATGCCCGACCTATCGGCAGCCCGTGCAGCTATTGGTTCGTTACGGGAAAACCTGCTGGCAAAGGGCGAGGCAACCGACATTTTCGGTAATGAACGGGCTGAAGGACTTGCCGGGATTATCGGAGCGATTCAGCAGACTTTTAGCGGTCAGGATTTGTACCCCACCGTTGAAGAAAAGGCGGCCAACCTCCTCTATTTCATCATAAAAGATCATCCCTTTACCGACGGCAACAAGCGGATCGGCTCGTTTCTTTTTCTGGTCTTTTTAAAGCAAAATTGTTTACCTGCTGACAGAATTCCGGACAGCAGGGGACTGGTCGCGCTGACCCTGCTTATCGCGGCAAGTGTTCCGGAACAAAAGGAACTATTAATTCGACTTGTTGTGAACCTGCTTCATGAGGATAGCCATGCAATTTGAAATGGCGGATTATCCGTTCTTACCACAAGGTTTTCACCGGGTACTGATGGATATGTTCGTCCGGTGTAAGTATGGTCAGGCCGTTTTCGATAGCCTGGCAGATAAGCATCCTGTCAAATGGGTTCTTGTGCAGAGGAGGCAACCCCTGAAGATGAAAAACAACATCAAAGGCAAGTGCAAGAGTGGTGATGCCGTGTTCTGTAATGGCTTCCTGAATGAACATGCGTGGAGAGGTGGGTAACGGCAACTTGCCGATACTGTGCTTCAAAGTAATTTCCCAGCTTGTTACGCTGCTGATAAATACAGAATTGGAGGGTTCTTCAAAGGCAATTTTACAAGGTAACGAAATTTTTTCCGGTTCCTGGATAATCCACAGAAAGGTACAGGTATCAAGGAGAATGTTCATCCTTTTTCACCGGTAAACAAGGCCAGAATATCGTCGGGCAGGGGATCGTTGATATCGTCTGGTACTTTAAAATCAGGATATTTTTTGCCCATAAGTCCCAATGGCCGTTTTTTTTTGCGCGGTTTTCTTATGGGCCTGATTTCAGCAATAGGTTTATTGCGTTTGCAGATAATCACGGTTTCACCTTGTTCCACTTTGGTCAGGGTGGCTGAAAGGTGCGTTTTCACCTCATTAATATTTAATTGCAGCATGGCAGTTCTCCTTAAGAAAGTTTATACAATTTAATTATAAACCATCAACATGACCAAGTCAACGACCAGCTTAAAGACTACATATTGCGAAGACGACCTTCTCATGCTCTCGGCCCTGCAGCATCTGTTGTTCTGCCCGCGTCAATGTGCCTTGATTCATATTGAACAGCTATGGCTGGAGAATCGTCTGACCGCAGAGGGGCGTATTCTGCATGAGCGGGTACACACAGCAGCCAGGGAGTCACGCCGCAAAATTCGGCTCGAATTCGATATGCCTGTCCGTTCCCTTGAGCTGGGGCTGATTGGCCGGGCAGATGTGGTGGAGTTTTATCTTCAGGAGGATGGGGGCTGGCTTCCGTATCCTGTGGAATACAAGCGTGGTCGTCCTAAAAAAGATGATTCCGACCGGGTACAGCTCTGCGCACAGGCTTTGTGCCTGGAGGAAATGCTTGCTGTGGATGTCCCGGCTGGTGCCTTGTATTACGGGAAGAAGAAACGGCGGACAGATGTACTTTTTGATTCGCAACTGCGCCGGACAACCCGAGAAACTGCCCAGGCTCTGCATGCACTGCTCAACGAACAACGGACACCGGCTCCGCAATACCGCCCCCGTTGTGAAAACTGTTCTTTTATTGCACTCTGTTTGCCCAAAAACACGGGAGCCCATGGGAGCGTTGCACGGTATATTCAACGGATGATCAGGGATCAGGCATGAAAAAGCATTTGAACACCCTTTTTGTTACGACACAGGGTGCATACCTTGCCAAAGATGGAGAGACCGTTGCGGTAAGGATTGAGCGGGAGGTTAAACTGCGAATACCCGTGCATACATTGGATTCTATTGTTTGTTTCGGCAATGTCGGATGCAGTCCTTTTCTCATGGGGTTTTGTGCCGAGCGTGATGTTGCCCTCTCTTTTTTGACAGAAAATGGACGATTTCTGGCAAGGGTTGTTGGGCCGGTTTCCGGGAACGTGCTCTTGCGGAGGGAACAATATCGCAGGGCGGATGACATGCATTTTTCAGCAGAAGTTGCTCGGGCTTGTCTTACAGGTAAAGTGGCTAACTGCCGATCAGTTTTGCAGCGGGGAATGCGGGATCATGGAGAAAGATTAGCAGATGTGTCTGCAGTCCAGTTCGCCATTGACAGGTTGTCGGCTTCGTTGCGCCGTCTGCAGAGTAATCTCGACCTTGATGCAATTCGAGGTGTGGAAGGAGATGCAGCGCATGTCTATTTTTCAGTATTTGATTCTCTTATAATCAGGAATAAGCAGGATTTCTTTTTTCGGCAGCGAAGCCGCAGGCCGCCGCTGGACAGGGTTAATTGTCTGCTTTCTTTTCTCTACACGCTGGTCATGCATGATGTACGTTCCGCCCTTGAGGGTACCGGGCTTGATCCGGCGGTTGGGTACCTGCACAGGGATCGTCCCGGACGCCCTGGGCTTGCTCTGGATATGATGGAGGAGTTTAGACCCATGGCTGACCGGCTGGCTCTGTCTCTTGTTAATCTTGGTCAACTGCAGAGAAAAGATTTTATCTTGAGTGATGGTGGCGGAGTGCGAATGAAGGATGATGCCCGGAAAACGTTACTGGTTGCCTATCAAAAACGGAAGCAGGATATTATGCGGCATCCGTTTTTACAGGAGAAAATGGAGGTGGGGCTTTTTTTTCATGTTCAGGCATTGCTTTTTTCCCGATTTTTGCGGGGAGATCTGGACGGTTATCCGCCGGTAATATGGAGGTGATACTTTTCTATTATGTTTGTTCTGGTAACCTATGACGTAAAAACCAGTGATCCCGGCGGAACCAAACGGCTTCGCAGAGTGGCTAAGGCTTGTAAGGATTATGGCCAGCGGGTGCAATATTCGGTGTTTGAATGTATTGTAGATCCTGCCCAGTGGACGGTTTTTCGGGAACGTCTTATAGAAGAGATTAACGAGGAGGCAGACAGCCTGCGGTTTTATTTTCTTGGTTCCAAATGGAAACATAGG
>RKSL01000211.1 GCA_008633435.1 Candidatus Desulfobulbus rimicarensis
CAACTCCACCCACAGGACTTTAACCTGCTAGAATAACAGCTGATTACGGCATACGGACAGAATGATTTTTACAGTATGAAGATATGAAACTGTTCGTTTGAAATGTAACGAAAAACAGAGAAAATTAAATCTGTCTCCCGGCGAAAAGGCTGTAAAAAAAATTCAGTCCCCTCACTGCCGATTTACCCGACTCCCTTAAACTCCAAACTCCAGAATATAAGGAGACATCTTGAAGAAATTCATTGTACTTGCAGCAATACTTCTTTTTCCCCTTTGCTGGGGCAGTGGACAGGTGCTTGCTGCCGATGGCAAAGAACATCTGCAACCGGTTTTTCACCTGTTGTTCTCTGGTACCATTCATATTACTCCTGTTAAATCTCTTTTTTCTCAGAACGAAGAGATTTCAGTGAGATTAACGAATATGCCTGGGAATGCGCAGGATTGGGTGGGGATTTATCCTCAAGGGGCAGCCAGTGACTGGGGAAATCAGGTTGGCTGGTCCTGGGCTAACCATAAGGGAACGCAAGAGGTGACCATTAAGGTCGACAATCTTGTCCCCGGCATTTATGAGGCCCGCGTATTTTTTAATAATTCGTTCACGGTTGAGGCAACGTGCAGCTTTCTGGTGTATGACAGCACAATGCTTTTACAGCCTGTTTTTTCCGATGCCGGAGATTTGCCAGAATTAACCGGCGACCAGTATGGCGCCATGGGCGAGCATCCGGTACGTAAAATATCCATCAACAGTCCCTGGCCCGCCTATGCCGACAAAGACTATCTCAAGGTTGATCTGATTGTTCCGGCCGATATGACCGGTAAACGGCCCACGGTTTTTTTTATTACAGGCTACAGTATCTATCATTCCGAAAGCTACTACAGTCTGCTTTATTTTATTGCCAGCCAGGGCTATAATTGCGTGTTCGTGCCCCATGAACAGACCAATCCCGATTTTCAACCGGATCTGCTTCTGACGATTCTCGATGGTGTCGTTGATAAATTTGCGCCGATTATAGATACCACCCGGGTGGGCTATGTCGGCCATTCCGAAGGCGGCGGCCTGATCTTCTATCTGGCAAAGGACAGACCGCAGTGGGGAACCAACGGCCGCTTCCTCTTTTCCCTGGCCGCCTGGTGGGGATTTAACCTGCCGGAAACCGGCAATGTGGAGTATCCGCCCAATACCAACATGATTGTGCAGATGGGCGATCCCGCTCTTGATACAGGAACAGACCCCCGCCAGAATATAGATTTACTCCTGCATAACAATATCCCGGCAGCACGAAAGACGTATCTGTACCTGCCCGGAGATGCCGTTCATCCGGCAACCCACAGGCTCTCTTATTCCTCAGATATTGACATCGGTGGCCCGGGCCTCCAGGGCGGCATTGCTCATTTCAATGCATTGCAACAGGTGGGTTTGCTTCGCCCCCTGGAATCGCTCATGCGCTACAGTTTTGAGAATGATACTGTTTGGAAAAAGATCGGCCTGCCCAAGTCAGGAGATGCCAATTATAACACCATGTATACGTTGAACGGTATTACCGTTCTCTCCACCGATGATCCGCTGGGCAACCATGAAGTCCCTATTCCTGTTGAAGCATCATTGGCTACTGATTTCCTCTGCCGTAATCACGATCCCTATGGGTACAACAACCCCCGCTGGCAGATGTGTATGCCCTGCGGAGATACCGACCGTGATGCTTCATGGCAGCAATGCCAGTAAACCAGATCTTGAATGTTTTTTAAAAACAAGATGTAAAGACACCCATAACTGTCAGCTGCCGGGCAGTTATGGAATCTGGTACAGCCATGCTGGTTTGTTCAGAAACAGGGACAATCCAGTGACGAAAATCACCTTGAATCTGCTCCAGTCAGGATTCAAAACCGTCTCCATCCATTGATCTGGCCTTGATAGTAACCAGCCAGCATTCCTCGGGATGGTCGTTGATGAGTTGCCTCCTCCGACCAGTCAATCGCAGTGAAGACTCATCCACGTCAAAAAATGCCGCATCTATTCCAAAAAATCCGTCTTCCATGTGGGCTATTGTGTGCAGAGTTTTTGAAAGAAAACCCTGCGGCAGATTAATCAGACTGGTAATATCTGTATATCCCTCCACCTGAAGGTCATCCAGTAACGCCTTCAGCCTATCCCGGTTTTTTTGTAAAGCCTGATCAAGTAACAAAGAAAATTTCTCAGATTGTGCCGGGCAGGATTTTTCCCTGATGGTCTGAATATCATCATAGCGAACAAGCTGTGTAGTTTCAAAAAAATGGTGCAACCTGGTGATGCAGGCGTCAAGGTTCTGCCCTGTAACAAGAAAAGAATGCTGTACATTCAAACTCATGACTCTACCTCCACGGTGAACAGTTGACAATATCCTGGTTAGTGTCTGTCCAAAAATGAGGTTTTTTGTTCGAGCTCAGGTAAGCGACCGGCGGGAGACTCCGAGGATTGCGAAAAAAATAAGCGCAGGCATATAATTGATATCGGAGTCTACCTTACCTCCAAACATTATTTTTTGAGCATGACGCAGAGATCGGACAAGACAACCATTTGGGACAGGCACTGGTTAACGAGAGGTACAAAACATACCGCGTGAAGTCAAGATTTCCAGGCAAATGGACTGGCGTTTTCTTCTCCATGCAAACTACAGCCGTTATTGGCGCCTTTGTAAAAAAAAGGTATAGTGATCGTAACTATTTTGAGGATTTTCACACCCCAGCACTTTTCATCCTCTTATCCATGTATCCTTGAGCACCGGGTCTTCGCATGTTCTTTGACCAGTTACCAGACAAAGGGCTTATCTGTGCCCACCGGGGAGTACGCTCACTGGCTCCGGAAAATACAATTCTTGCCCTGTCAATGGCAAAAAAATGTGGTGCCCACTGCCTGGAAACCGATGTGCAACTCTCAAAAGATGGTCAACTGCTCATCTTCCATGACGATACCCTGACCCGCACCACAGATATTGCAGTAAGGGCAAAATCGAAAAACAACAGCCCGCTCACTGTTGATAAATTACAGGTTTCGGAACTGCGACAGCTTGATGCGGGTTCCTGGTTTCTGCAAACTGACCCTTTTGGCACCGTTGCAACCGGAGAAGTTCCGCCAGGCGACCATGCGCTCATCACGACACAAAAAATCCCACTGCTGCGTGAAATTCTTAACTGGAGTCGCACCAGTGCGTTTCCGATAAACCTTGAAATCAAATCTCTACAAACACAACCCGGTGATGTCAGAATTGTGGATGCTGTTATGGATATGCTGGTGGCCACCGGCACCATGGATCTGGTTTTACTCTCTTCTTTAAGGCATGAATATCTGCTGCGAGCCAGAGCTTTGCACCCACATATTCCCCTTGCTGTTCTGGCTGAAAATGAGCATCCGCAAAATCTCCAGGAATATCTCACCCATTTTTCAGCTATCGCCTATCATCCAGAGGAAACAATGTGCTCTGCTGATTTGATTGCCCAGCTTAAACAGGCCGGAATCCGGGTAAACTGCTGGACTGTGAACGATTCCAGCAGAGCACAACAATTGTTTCAAGCAGGAGCAGGTGTCATCACAGACTGGCCGCAACACTTGACAACACTGGATTAACAAACACATGAAACGACGACGAATGCTTGAAAGCATAAGAAAACAGGGCGACAAAGATTGGGATATTATCGTTATCGGGGGCGGGGCCACCGGCCTTGGCACAGCCCTTGATGCTGCCTCCCGTGGTTATAAGACTCTGCTGCTGGAACAGTCTGATTTCAGTAAAGGCACGTCAAGCCGTTCCACTAAACTTGTCCATGGCGGGGTACGTTATCTGGCGCAGGGTGACATTTCCCTTGTTCTTGAAGCACTCCATGAACGTGGTTTGCTTCGGAAAAACGCCCCCCATCTTGTAAAAAACCAATCCTTTATCATCCCGAATTACGATTGGTGGGACGGCCCCTTTTACGCTCTGGGCATGAAGGTTTACGACATGATGGCCGGCAGGCTGGGGCTTGGCCCATCGGAATCTCTTAGCGCAGACGAGGTACATGCTGCTATCCCCAACCTGAACCCTGAAGGTTTGCACGGAGGAATCAGATATTATGATGGCCAGTTTGATGACTCGCGCCTTGCCATAAATATAGCCCAGACCTGTGCTGAACATGGAGGCGTACCTGTCAACTACATGCAGGTTACAGGGCTGACAAAAGACGAGTCAGGGTTGTTAACAGGAGTAACCGCAATGGATATTGAACATGGTGATACGTATCAACTGCGGGCAAAAAGTGTGGTCAATGCANNCATATTGTTCTTGACCAGGATTTCCTGGACGGTGACTCTGCCATCATGATTCCGAAAACTTCGGATGGAAGGGTTCTTTTTGCCGTGCCATGGCATGGTAGAGTTGTGGTTGGCACGACAGATACGCCACTTGACGAATGCTCTCTGGAACCGCGCGCTCTTGATGAAGAGATTGATTTTATTCTGCAAACTGCAAAAAAATATCTAACCCGAAAGCCCAGGAAAAAAGACATCCTCTCAATCTTTGCCGGTCTGCGCCCTCTTGCAGCTCCAGAAGGTAACGACAACAGCAGTACAGAAACAAAAGAAATATCGAGAAGCCATCATCTTCAGGTTTCCCTGTCAGGACTTGTCACCATAACCGGCGGCAAATGGACAACCTATAGAAAAATGGCAGAGGATACCGTTGACAAAGCAGCCTTGGCGGGTTGTCTGAATCCGGAAAAATGTCGAACAGAGGATATGCCCGTCCATGGCTGGCAGACCAATGTCGACTATACTGATCCTCTCTATTATTACGGATCAGATGCTGATGCGATAAACGATCTCATTTCAGAACACTCGGAGCTTGGCAGGGTAATACATGACCGTCTGCCCTACACTTTTGCTGAAGTTATCTGGTCCACAAGGCATGAAATGGCAAGAACCGTTGACGATATTCTTGCTCGCCGACAACGAGCTTTATTTCTGGATGCCCGGGCAGCCATTGAGATGGCTCCTGCTGTTGCAAAAATTATGGCTGACGAATTAGGAAGAGATACAGCCTGGCAGCGCGAACAGATCAGGCAGTTTACTCAAATCGCTAAAGGATATTTTTTTGCCGACTAAGCAGTTTTTTATACCGTGCTTTACATTTCTCTTAAAAATTGTAAGGTACCTGATGTCTACAAATAACTCCACACCAAGCCATTGAAGCTGATAATCAACACTCTTCGCATTCCCATTGAGCAGGACAGCCCATCGGCATACCTGTTGGCTGCCGCAAAAAAAATGGGGCTGACTGTTGACCAGATTGCGATAGAAAAAATACTCAGCAAGGCGCTTGATCTCAAAGATACACAACAGTTCTATTATATACTATCGCTTGTAGTTACCGTTTCTGAAGAATATGCCAACACTCAGCATTTCGCCCCTTATGTACCGCTAACCAGGCAGTACAAAAATCTTGAAAAAAACGCAGACAGGCCACTTGTCGTTGGCTTTGGCCCTGCCGGAATATTTGCAGCCCTTGAGTTGCTCAAATACGGCCTGAAGCCGCTTATCTTCGAACGGGGCAAGACTATTGACGAACGTTCTAAAGACGTGGAACTCTTTAGAGAGCAGCGACAACTCAATCCGGAATCCAATATTCAGTTTGGCGAAGGAGGTGCCGGGTCGTATTCGGACGGCAAATTGTTTTCACGCCGTCACAACAACACCAGCACCATTAATCAGGTTTTGAAAACCTTTGTCAAATTCGGTGCGCCGGAAGAAATCGAATATATCAGCAAACCTCACCTCGGCACAGACGTATTATGCCGGATTGTCCGCAATATCCGCCAGTACATTCTGGAACATGGCGCAGAGATTTTTTTTCACGCCAAAATGACAGACCTGCTGCTCGATAATGGCAAGGTGCAGGGGATTGTCATTAATAATGACCAGGAATTTATGGCATCCACGGTGTTTATTGCACTAGGCCATTCAGCCCGGGACACCTTTGCCATGCTCCATGACAAAGGTGTGGCCATGGAGTCCCGCCGTATTTCTGTCGGCGTGCGCATAGAGCATCCCGCCCATGTCATTAATACCATGCGCTATGGCAAAAAATATCATGATTTCCCAGGCCTTGGCGCTGCCACCTATTCGCTGAATCATACAAACAAATCCATTAAACGAGGCGTTTACACCTTTTGTATGTGCCCCGGAGGCGAGATTGTCAATGCCGCTTCAGAGCCGGGAAGACTGGTCTTAAACGGCATGAGCTACTCAGACCGAGCCACTCCATATTCCAACGGTGCGCTGGTTGTCAACTGCCATACTCAGGATTACGCTACAGACTCGCCTCTTGCAGGGGTTCGCTTTCAAGAACAGATCGAACATAAAGCTTTTGCCGCCGGAGGAAGCAACTGGGCCGCACCAGCCCAGAGCCTCCTCAACTTTCTTGGCGAACAGGACAGCAACCCTCTTCAGAACAATTCGTATACAATGGGAACAGTTGCCGCTGACATGCGCGATATTTTCCCTCAATTTATTACAGATGAGCTGGAGGTTGCCTTTCATAAATGGCGGCAGCAAGTCCCTCTGTTTGTGTCGGATCAGGCTATCCTGCTCGCAGCTGAAACACGGGTAGCTTCGCCGGTACGCATCAACCGGGGTGAGAATTTTTCATCCACAAGCATCGACAACCTCTTCCCCATTGGCGAAGGCGCAGGCTATGCAGGAGGAATCACCAGCTCTGCGGCTGATGGTATCAAGGCAGTAACAGCATGGTTGCAGGGCCGGTAGCACAGAGAAAAATCTGTCTCACAGCACAGGGACTCCACTCAAAACTGTTTGGCAGATGCACGCATATACAACCAAATACAGGAACCACAGAAACAGTATGCTGCCATGACCGATCACTGCTCAATACTGGCTCATGAAGAGCGATATACCATAGGCGTGTATATGCGTTCACGGTGATCAGGTGATTCAGCCCCACTACATCGTGTAGAGTCGGATTTGCAAGAAGATTGTAAAAGTCAAAGTAACCTACTTTGTCAGCATGGTTTGGGAAATAGACTATGAACAAAGAATATTGGCAGTTGGGTGCCTTGAAAAATTAGAATTTTCGTTCGAGGTCAGGTAAGCGACCATCGGGAGACTCCGAGGAACAGGAAAATTAAAAAGCGCAGCATATTAGTCATATGTGAGTATTTTTCATTTTCCTGTGACGCAGAGATCGGTCGAGATAAGCGAGGTTACGAGACTTCGAAAGGCAATTTTTCAAGGTGGCCAGTTTTTGCAAAATCAACCCGATGCAGCCAGGACTAGTGGAAAATTATCATGAAAACAGGAAGAAATGATCCCTGCCCTTGCGGCAGTGGGAAAAAATACAAAAAATGTTGTGCGAACAGGTCAGGANNNNCTTGACCAGTACCAGCAGCAGAAAAACGAAACTCCTGTTGATGAGTTTCATGGCCTCTCGACCGGCCAGATGCACCGTTTTCTGCACATGCCCTTTGCATCGCCGGAGCTGATTGTCTTCCCGGAAATTCTTGAACATGATCCGGAATGTGAAGCACTCTTCCTGCTCTCACTGCTCTTAGAAGAGGCAGAGGACGGCGGCATAAAATTAACCGCCAAGGGCAACCTGGGGCAGAAATTCTGCCAACGTGCCTTTGAAGACTACCAGGCCCGGTATCCGGAACCTTATGGGCTGAAGATAGCTATCCGCTCAGAGACTAGTTTTGAGTCTTTGCACGCCATTCGTCTCACGGCCCAATTGGCCGGACTGGTGCGCAAATACAAAGGCAGACTGCTGCTCACCAAAAAATGTAAAAAAGCACTGAACAGCAACGGCCTGCGGGAACTCTACCCTCTTTTGCTCCGGGCTTATATCCGGAAATTCAACTGGGGATACCGTGATGGTTTCCAGGAGATTCCATTTATCCAGCAATCTTTTCTGTTCACTCTCTACCTGCTCCACAAATATGGCAACAAATGGAAACCGGCCACATTTTACAGCGACAGCTATCTTCAGGCATTCCCCATGATCCTTCAGGAGATTGAGCCAAAGCCGTATGAACCGCCGGAAGATACTCTGCAGCATGGCTATATTTTACGAACACTGGAGAGATTTGCAGATTTTTTTGGTCTGGCGGATCTTGAACAGGTTTCAGAAGGACCAATCAAGCGCGAGTATCGGATTCGTGCAACGGGCCTGCTGAATGAAATTGTTCAGTGGCATTGCTGAGAAAAATTGTTTTTGTTCTCCTTTTCTTTTCGTGAATTCTTCTTTCGCCACCCCACCGGTCGCCCTCTTTTTTTCGACTTCAGACGCCTGCCGGTCAAGGCATCTATCTCTTTTTTAAACCGATCACTGCCGACAGCCATCCCCTTGTTCGTATTACTCCTTATATCCGTAAGTAATTCCCCCTCGACATGATGGGCAAACAATGCACGGTAATTGGCCTGGCGTGCAGGCAGATCATTCCCTAAAGCAAGGTACTCCCGATGGGGTGTGCACAGCTCAGATGCTTGTCCAAGCCCGTTCACCTGATAACTTGCCCAGCGATATTCTGCGGGGTCTTTAACCATCCCGGCCCTGACAGGGTTAAGCTCGATATACCTGTACAGTTCAAGCAGATAGATTTCATTCTGTACCAGACATGATTTAAAGCGGCCTTCCCATAAGGTGCCGCTTCGACGATATTCTCGATTAAAATACTGAACATATCGTCGCCCGACAGCCTGCATC